>NZ_JBQEDL010000059.1:0-13883 GCF_052106715.1 Gordonia sp. (in: high G+C Gram-positive bacteria) | reverse complement strand
GTCGCGTCCTTGCTGATCAACGCGAGATCCCGGCGTTTCACCTCGGTGACGTCGCGGATCAACAGGACCGCGCCGCGGGACTGCCCACGTGAGCGCAACGGAACGGCGCGGACCAGAACGTTGGCTCGGCGCGCGTCGAGTTCCATGCGCAACGCCAGATCGGGACCAGGTAGCTCGCCGCCGACGGCCGCCTCGATCATCCCGGCCGCGTCGACCGACTCGAACGGGTCGGTAAGCAGTCTCGCCACCAGGTCGGCGACGACGACGCCGGACAAGTCCGTGGTCCACCCCATACGGTGCACGGCAGACAGCGCGTTGGGGCTCGCATAGACCACGCGCCCGTCCGGGTCCACGCGAATGAACCCGTCGCCTGCGCGGGGGGTCGACAGACCGAGGGTGTTCGCCTCGTCGAGCGGGAACGTGCCTTCGACGACCATCTCGCATAACGCCTGTGCCGCGTCTCGGTATGCGGCCTCCAATGGTGACGCCGGTCGAGTCTCCGAGGCGTCCGCGGCCCGACCGAGGACCGCGATCACCCGACCGTCGAAGGTCACCGGTACCGCGATCCGCTCAATGAGGAGGTTTCCGAACCGGGTCGCGATGCCGTCTTGTTCGATGCGGCCACTGGTCAACGCCGTGGTGATCAGCGGGTTGGCGCCCTGCGGGCTGGCCGGCCGCTCCACCCGGTGACCGACCTCGTCGTGCTGGAACACCGTCGACGCGGTGTTCGGCCTGCACTGGGCCACGTAGACGAGGTTGTCGCCGTCGCCGCTGACGGCGAGCAGGTAGTCGGCGAACGACAGATCTGCCAACAATTGCCATTCGGCGACGAGGCGCTGCAGGTGTGCTGCGGCGGCGTCGGGCAGACTGGTGTGTTCGGCGAGGAGGTCGGAGAGGGTCGCCACGTGCCGCCCGCGTCAGGCCCGGTAGGTGGCGATGACGTCGCCCGCTTGGATCACGTCGCCGGTCGCCACTTTGACGAGGTCGATGGTGCCGGGGTCTTCGGCGAGAACCGGGATCTCCATCTTCATCGACTCCAGGAGAACCAGGGTGTCGCCTGCGACGACTTCCTGGCCGTCGCCGACCGAGACCTCGAGGACCGTTGCGACGATTTCTGCGACGACGTCTTCAGGCATGGCCCGATCGTAGCCGAGGCTCCACGCCGGCACGGCGGAGCCGACACGATTAGCACACCGCTACCGCAGCGTGAAACAATGGCCGACGCACGTGAACACTGGAGAAGGAGGTCCGTCATGGGTAAGCGCGGACGTAAGAAGCGTAGCCGTAAGAAGAACGCAGCCAACCACGGCAAGCGTCCTAACGCCTGAGCGTGAATGCGAAAACGACCCGGTCTTTGTAATAAGGACCGGGTCGTTCGCGTTGAAGCCGTCGTGTGGTGTTCTGCGCCTGGAGTTCTCCAGCTAGCCTTCGGCTCGGTAGGTGCTCTGGCGGATCGTCACCGAGCGCCGGATCTCCACGCGGAGCCGTTCGCGTAATCCCTCGGGCGCTGCGTCGTTGCCGCACTTGCGACTGATGAGCTCCTTGAGTTGGCGCTGAACTCCGTAGTGGTCGAGGCAGCTCGGGCAGCCGTCGAGATGCCCCTGCAGACGCTCGCGCGCACCGCTATCGCATTCGTTGTCGAGGAGCAGCCAGATGTCGGCGACGACGGCCGAGCAGTCGAGGTCTTCGAACTGGTCATCGGGCTCGGATACGCCGGCGCTCATCGGACGGCCTGCCCGGTCGTCTGGCCGATGCCACGTTCCGTGGCGACGTCCGAGAGCAGGTCGCGCAACTGGCGACGTCCCCGATGCAGTCGCGACATCACCGTTCCGATTGGCGTGTCCATGATCTCGGCGATCTCCTTGTAGGGCAGACCTTCGACATCCGCGTAGTACACGGCCATCCGGAAGTCTTCGGGCAGTTCAGCGAGCGCATCCTTGATCTCCTGATCGGGCAACGCGTCGAGCGCCTCGATCTCGGCGGAGCGCAGACCGGTCGACGTGTGCTCGGCGGTCGCCGCGAGCTGCCAGTCGGTGATCTCCTCGGTCGGGTACTGCGCGGGCTGCCGCTGCTTCTTCCGGTACGAGTTGATGTACGTGTTGGTGAGGATGCGGTACAGCCAGGCCTTCAAGTTGGTGCCTTCGCGGAACGACGAGAACGCAGAGAACGCCTTCAAGTACGTCTCTTGGACGAGGTCTTCGGCGTCGGCCGGGTTACGCGTCATACGCAGCGCACCGCCGTAGAGCTGGTCGAGCAATGGCAGCGCATCGCGCTCGAATCGCTCGCTGAGCTCGGCTTCAGTCTCCTCGTGGTCACTCGCCTCGGGCGGGACCTGGGTATCCGACACGGAGTTCCCTTCGCTTGACGCTGGTTCCGTCGAGTCTAGCGACACTCGTCCACTGGTGTGGTCGGCCCCGCTCTGGTTCGACGGCCAAGCGATCACCACTTTGGGCTCGAGCATTCGCGCGGTCGCAGCGGCCATGGCGTCGTTCACCTCCTGGTGCTCTCATGACTTCTATCCGATTCGGACGTTTCAACACCGAGCACACCGAACTTGTTCCGTGCGCCTCGAACTGCTTCCGTGCCAGCATGGATCGCATGTGCGGACGTTATGCAGTGACCACCGATCCGGCCCGGCTGGCCGCCGAGATCGATGCGCGGAACGAGGTGAGCGAAGCAGACATCGCCGAGAAGTTCTCGACGGGCAACTACAACGTCGCCCCGACGACGACGGTGATGACCGTGGTGGATCGGCACTCCCGCGAACCCGAGGGCGACCTCGCGCGCCGGATCCGGGCGATGCGGTGGGGCCTCGTCCCACCGTGGACCAAAGAACTCGGCAAGGGGCCGTTGCTGTTCAATGCGCGTGCCGAGTCCCTGGCCGAGAAGCCCGCGTTCCGCAGTTCGTTCAAGACGAAGCGGGCGCTCGTTCCGATGGACGGCTGGTACGAGTGGAAGCCGGGTCCGGTCGGGGCCAACGGCAAGCCGACCAAGATCCCCTATTTCATGTCGCCCGAGGACGGCACGCGCCTGTTCATGGGCGCACTGTGGGCGGCGTGGCGTCCCGCTGCGGCGCGCGAGGCGGACGACGATTCGGCATGGGTGTCGAGCACGACGATCATCACGACGGACTCCGTCGGAGCCCTCACCGACATCCACGACCGGATGCCACTGATCATGCCGTTCGAGCACTGGGACGCCTGGCTCAATCCCGATGAACCCGCCGATCCCGCACTGCTGGCCCCGCCCGCCGTCGAACTCGTGGACCGCATCGCGATCCGCGAGGTGTCTCCCCTGGTGAACCGGGTCGCCAACAACGGACCGGAACTCCTCGACCCCGCCTAGGAGTCCGCTCACTTCGCAAGCGTTCGCTCCCCGCGGGAGGTGAGCGAGCGACGGCGGAGTGAGCGGAGCCGCAGTCGGGTTACGCGTACGTGTAGTCGTCGAGCGGGAAGGTCTCCATCTCGCGCAGCGACGGCAGAGTCGCCTGCGGACGCAGGAGCGTCGCCTCGCCGTGTTGGTTGAAGTAGTAGCTGCGCGACGCGGAGCAGTCGCCCGCGTAGAACACCGAGTCGCCCAACCGCCGCGTCACCTCGTCGAGGAATTTCTCGTTGGCCTCCGCCGTCACCTCGAACCGCGTGCTTCCGCGTCGTCGCATCTCGCCGAACAGCCGCGCGATGTGGCGCATCTGCCCTTCGATGGTCGTGAAGTACGACAGCCCGCTGTAGGAGTACGGGCTGTTGAGCGTCAGGAAGTTCGGGAACGAAGGAACCGTGATGCCCTCGTACGCTTGGAATCGGCCCTCGCGCCACCACTTCCCCAGGTCACGGCCGCCACGGCCGGTGATCGTGAACGCCGGAAAGTTGACGTCCCACAGGTTGAAACCGGTTGCCAGGACCAGGGTGTCGATCTCGATCTTGCGACCGTCGTCGACGACGATCCCGTCGGGCTCCACCCTGGTGATCGACGACGTCTCGAGTTCGACGTCGGGCCGATTGAACACCCGGAAGTAGCGGTTGCTGAACGTGGGCCGCTTGCACCCGAAGTCGTACGACGGTGTCAACTGCTTGCGCGTCGTGGCGTCCCGGACCTGGGTGCGCAGATGCGCCTTCGACAGGAGCGCCGCCAACTGGTTCCCAGGCTTAGCCTGCCGATAGTGCAGAACGCCGAACACCATGAGCATCTCGAGCAGCGACGTGTTGACCGCGCGCGCCGCCTTCTGGGTGAACGGAACAGCCGCGAACAGTCGGCGAATCGGCGGCGGGATCGGGAAGTCAACCTTGGGGACCACCCAGATCGGGGTCCGCTGAAAGACGGTGAGATTCCTTGCGGTACGGGCGATCTCGGGGACCAACTGAACGGCGGTCGCGCCGGTGCCGATGACGGCCGCCTTCTTGCCTGCGAAATCGTATCCGTCCCGCCAAGCGGTCGTGTGAATGATCTCGCCTGCGAAGGTGTCGATGCCGGGGAAGTCGGGGGTATACGGCTGCGAGAGGAATCCGGTCGCAGTCACCAGGAAGCGGGCGGTGATACTCCTGCCGTCCGCGGTCCGGACCGTCCACGCCTCCGCGTCGTCATCCCAGGCAGCCTCCTCGACGACGACGCCGAACTCCATATGGCGGCGCAGGTCGTACTTGTCGGCGATGTGCTCGGCGTACTGCTTCAGTTCGGAGCCCGGAGCGAACAGCCGAGACCATGACGGGTTCGGCTCGAACGAGTACGAGTACGTGACGGACGCGATGTCGACGGCAAGGCCCGGGTAATGGTTGACGTGCCAGGTGCCGCCGAGGTCGTCCTCACGTTCGAGAATCGCGAGCCGATCGACTCCTTGTCGTTTGAGTTCGATCGCCGCACCCATGCCGCCGAATCCTGCACCGACGATGACGGCTTCGTAATCGGTTGTGCGCTCGCTCATCTGACCCTCGTCCCGTCGCTGTTACTTGGTCCCGCCAGTGTGGCTCGGTCCCGTCACTGTTACTTGGCGTCACACTATAGTCCGGCTGACCGCCGGCCACCAGGGTCGAGCTTCGTCGGAAAACCGCCGTCAGGGCGTGAGGAGGTACTTGCCGCGGGGGTGAGGGCCGTCGAGTGCGTCGAAGGCCTGCGCCGCGTCGTCGAACGAGAAGGTTCCGACGATGTCGACGGTGATCGTGCCGTCGGCGAGCGCGTCGAGCAACGGTGCCACCGCGGCCCTGCGGTTGGCGCGGCTCGCCTCGCTCGAGCCGTTCAACAGAACGATGCCGTCGTCTGCGCGGCCCCACGCGGCGATGCTGACGATTCGATCCGGGGACACCGCCTGCAGGGATGCGTCGATCGCGGCGTCGGTGCCGACGGTGTCGATGACGGCGGTGACGGCGTCGGGGGCGGCGTCCCGAACGGCTGCGGCGAGGTCGCCGTGGTAGGAGACCGGGATCGCGCCGAGGCCGCGCAGATAGTCGTGGTTGGTCGACGATGCGGTGGCGATCACTGTGGCGCCGCGAGCGGCGGCCAAGACAACGGCGACCGAGCCGACGGCACCGGAACCGCCGTGGACGAGGACGACGTCGTCGGCGCCGACGTCGAGGGTGGCGACGGTGTCGTAGGCGGTGACGCCCGCGAGCAGGAGTCCGGCCGCCGCTTCGGTGGACGCTCCGTCCGGGATCGGGTGAACTGCTGCGGCGTCGACGACGACTTGCTCGGCGAAGGCTCCGGACACCGGGTAGACGGCGACCCGATCGCCAACGGCGAGACCGGTTCCCGACCCGGCGTGGGCGACGGTTCCGGCCGCCTCCCCACCGATCGCGAGCGGAAGTGCACTCGGATCGCTGCTCATCACTCCCCGGACGCGTTTGACGTCAAACGGGTTGAGGCCTGCCGCGGCGACGGCGACGACCACGTGGCCATCGTCGGCCACCGGGTCGTCCGCGTCGATGACGGACAGGACTTGTGCGGGTGATCCGTAGTCGGTTGCGACGAGTCTGCGTGTCATACGGCCATCGTAAAGATTGTCAACGCTTCGCTTTGAGGATCTCGTCAGCGCTTCGCCTTGAGAAGCGAGTACGCACCGACGACGGCGAGCGCGAGTAGCCCGAGCCAGAAGACGGCCTTGACGATCGGCCCGATCAACGAGACGACGACGAGGATGGCGATGACGATGGCGACGATCTTCCAGATCGACGTCCCGGACTCGGTGCTGGTGGTGTTCTCTGTTGAGGTGCTCATGTGTCCACCGTGCCACCGACAGCACACAAAAGCACCAGGTCGGAGGCGATCCCAGGGGAAGTTCAGGGTCTTCCCCCACCGCCGGACCGAGCACCGACGGAATAGTCGGGTCGCCGCCAGACGTTGAACCTGCCATGGCTGAACACACTGTGCCCGCAATCGCCCTGAACAACGATGTGCAGATCCCGCAGCTCGGGTTCGGCACCTTCCAGATCCCGCCGGAGGACACCAAGGCCGCCGTGTCGACCGCACTCGAGGCCGGATACCGCCACATCGACACCGCGCAGATGTACGGCAACGAGAAGCAGGTCGGCGAAGCGGTCCGCGAGTCCGGTATTCCGCGCTCGGAACTGTTCGTGACCAGCAAACTCAACAATTCTTTCCATGCACCGGCCGATGCCGTCGAGGCGGTGGCGAAGTCGACCGACGCCCTGGATCTGGGTCCGCTCGACCTGTACCTCATCCATTGGCCGCTCCCGAAGGTCGGCGACTTCGTCGATACCTGGCGTGCCCTCGAAGGCGAGTACAAGGCGGGCCAGGCGCGCGCGATCGGCGTCTCGAACTTCCAGCAGGCGCATCTGGAGCGTCTGCTCGCCGAGGCCGAGGTGGTGCCCACGGTCAACCAGATCGAGGTCCACCCGTACTTTCAGCAGGCGCCGCTGCGGACGTTCAACCGTGAGCACGGCATCGTCACCGAGGCGTGGGCTCCGCTCGGGCAGGGTGCCGTCCTCGACGACGAGGTCTTGTCGGCGATCGGCTCCGAGATCGGCCGCAGCGTGGCCCAGGTGACGTTGCGCTGGCACCTTCAGCGCGGGGACATCGTCTTCCCGAAGTCGTCGACACCAGCTCGCGCCGCCGAGAACTTCGCTCTGTTCGACTTCTCACTGTCGGACGAGCAGATGTCTCGGATCGACGCACTCGACGCGGGCCGCCGCCTCGGCCCGAACCCCGACGAGTTCAATCGGGTGTAGCGCACCGACGTTCCCCTCGGGTCGCGCCCCTCCGGTCAGGCCACCGCCGGTTGAGACCGAATACGATGACCCCCATGCGCTTGTCTCGTCGTGCCGAGTCCGTCTCCGCGTTCTTCGCCATGGAGTTCGGCAGGCGTGCCGCGGAATTGGAAGCGGCGGGCCATCACGTGGTCAAACTCAACATCGGCGAACCCGACTTCGGCGCGCCGCCCGCGTTTCTGCAGGCGGTGCGCGAAGTCAGCGACGGCCGTCCGCTGGCATATACCGGCGCTCTCGGGCTCACCGAACTGAGGGAGGCGATCGCTCGTTTCAGCGGCGAACAGTTCGGCGCACCGGTCGACGCGAACCGCGTGGTCGTGACGACCGGCGCGTCGGCCGCCCTTCTGCTCTCGTGTGCCGCGCTGATCGATCCGGGCGACGACGTCCTGGTCAGCGATCCGTCGTATCCGTGCAACCGGCGGTTCGCGGAGAGCTTCGGCGCCAACGTCCGGCTTCTGGAGACCCACCCGTCGTCGCACTTCCAGCTGGACACGGCGGCCGTCGCGGATGCCTGGTCGGAGTCGACGCGCGGCGTGATGGTGGCGTCCCCGTCCAATCCGACGGGCACGTCCCTCCCCTACAGCGAACTCCTCGACCTGTGCGGCGTGGCGCGGCAGCGGGGCGGCTGGCGGATCGTCGACGAGATCTACCTCGGCCTGGCCGACGGTGAGCGCCGCAGCGTCGCCGCCGACGACCCGGGCGCGATCGTCGTCAACAGCTTCTCCAAGTACTTTGGGATGACGGGGTGGCGGCTCGGCTGGGCGATCGTGCCCGACGAGATGGTTCCGGTGGCCGAGCGGCTGGCCCAGAACTACTACATCTGTCCGCCGACTCCCGCGCAGTTCGCGGCGCTCACCTGCTTCGAGCCTGCGACGATCGCCGTCGCCGATGAGCGACGCAGCATCCTTCGCGACCGGCGGCAGTTGGTACTGGAGGGTCTGGCTCGCATCGGCTTGGACGTCCCTGTGCCGCCCGACGGCGCGTTCTACGTCTATGTCGACGTGTCCGGGACCGGCCTGTCGGCCTCGGACTTCTGCGACCGCGCGCTGGCCGAAGCTCACGTTGCCCTGACACCGGGAAAGGACTTCGGTGTCGTCGGCGCCGAACAGTATGTGCGCCTGTCGTATGCGGCGTCGACCGAGGAACTGTCGCTCGGAATCGAGCGGCTGGGCGCATTCCTCGCCGGCCTGTAGTCCGCGCCCGCACGGGCGCTATTGCTGCGGCAGCCGCTCAAGGAATGCCGGCGTTGAGCTTGGCACGAGCCTGCTCCACGTCGAACCATGCGGCCCGGTCCACCTCCGGAAAGCTCTGCGTCCTACCGGATTTCGGTGGCCAGATGATCTCGAAGGTGTTGCTGACGATGGTGTCGGGATCCACCTGCCCCGCGATGGCGAAGGCGTGGACCCGCTTTCCGCTCTTGAGGCGGACCTCGCCGAGATCGGTCGCACCACCGCCGGGGACCCGATGGCCTGTCTCCTCGCCGAACTCGCGGATGGCGGCGGCAAGCAGGTCCTCGCCGGGGTCGACGAGTCCTTTCGGGATCGACCAGGCGCCGTCGTCCTTGCGGGCGAAGAACGGTCCGCCCGGATGGACGAGAAACACCTCGATACCGTCGGACATGTTCCGGTACAACAGGATTCCCGCACTAATCTCAGGCATTGCCGTCCTCATCCGACAACGCTGTCAGCGCCGTCTCGCACCAGGCGATGTTCTCGCGTTCGAAGGCCAGTCCGCGCAGCAGGGTGAGGTACGGGCCGAGGACCTCGCTGTCGGCGTAGACGGCTGCGTCGTCGCGGTCGGCCCGGTACGCGCTCTCGACGCGTTCGTAGTGGGCCAGTTTGCGGCGGGACGCCGCCAGTCGGTCACCGATCGTGGCGCAGATCGCGGGCCGATCCCCGGCAGACAAGCTCTGCACCATCACTAGCATCTCGTCTCGGACCGCGGTCGGTTTCGCGGTCGACTTGGAGTTGGCGGCGAGTTCCGCACGCCCCGCCTCGGTGAGCCTCAGCATCCGCTTGTCCGGTCGCGCCCGCTGCCGTACAACGCGCGCCGACACCATGCCGGCACTCTCCATGGCCTCGAGTTCCCGATAGATCTGTTGCGGCGACGCCACCCAGAACGTCGCTCGCGCCGGATCGAATTCTTTGGCCAGGTCGTAACCGGACGCCTCCCCCACGGTGAGGAGCGCGGCGAGGAGCGCGTGACGTAGAGCCATCCCCTCACCATAGTCAATTAATTCACTACTTAGCCTAGACAACGCGAACACCGCCGACGCATACTCGCCATACTCAACTTTTTGACTAAGGAGTCTCTCATGCGCGCATTCCGCGAGGCCGTCGATGCCCGAGACGAAGCGGCGATCGAAGCACTGCTGGCCGACGACATCCGCTTCACCAGTCCGGTCGCGTTCACCCCCTACCACGGCAGACACATCACCGCGGCCATCCTGCGCGCCGTTATGCGCGTGATGGGCGACGGCTTCCGGTACGTCGAGGAGTACGCCAGCGAGGACGGCCGCGACCACGCACTCCGGTTTGAGACGACGATCGACGGCAAGACACTCGGCGGATGCGATTTCATCCACGTGAACGAGGCGGGTCAGATCGACGACCTGATGGTGATGGTCCGTCCGTTGTCCGCCGCACACGCACTCTCCGAAGCGATGGGCAGGGAGTTCGATCGCATCGGCGCCGAGGCCGCGGAGGCCGCGACAAACCGGCGGTGAATGCGTGTTGCGGCCGGCAGGCCGATCGCTACGCTAGTCGCATGGAGATCCTGACGAGCCGTACCTTGCTGACCTCCCCCGACCCGCAGGCACTCACCACGTTCTACCGCGACGTACTCGGACTGGCGATCGCCCGCGAGTACCCCGGTGGCACCGTCTTCCACGCGGGAGCCGGACTCATCGAGATCCCCGCCCACATGTCGCCGCGCGATGGCGTCGGCGACGTCCTCTGGCTCCAAGTCCGCGACGTCACCGCAGCACGCGACGAACTCGCGGGCACAGGCGTGACGATCCACGCCGAACCGGAGACCAAACCGTGGGGCCTGCGCGAGATGACCGTGCACGATCCGGACGGTCGCGCGCTGATTCTCGTGCAGATCCCCGACGACCATCCACTGCGCCGCGACCTGCGATAAGCCGCATGAAACACTGGACCGCATGAGCACTTGGTCGTCGCCGTCCGTCAGCACGCCCGTCGACGCGGTCGTCGACTTGCCCGGTTCCAAGTCGATCACCAACCGGGCCCTGATCCTGGCCGCGCTGGCCGACGGGCGCTCGCACATCACCGGCGCCCTCCGCAGCCGCGACACCGACCTCATGCTCGCCGCGCTGGCCGCGATGGGCGTGGGCATCGCTCCCTCCGCAGACGATCCGACGACCGTCGACGTGACGCCCGCCCCCCTGCGCGGTGCGCGGGTCGACTGCGGCCTCGCAGGGACGGTCATGCGGTTCCTTCCCGCCGTCGCCGCACTGGCCACGGGCGACGTCGAGTTCGACGGCGACGAGCAGGCTCGCAGCCGTCCGCTGCACACCGTGCTCGACGCGCTGCGCGACCTCGGAGCCTCCGTCGACGGCTCGAGACTCCCGTTCACCGTGCACGGCGCGGGCACTCTGCCGGGCGGTCCGGTGACCGTGGACGCATCGGCGTCGTCGCAGTTCGTGTCCGGCCTTCTACTGTCGGCGGCCCGCTTCGCCGACGGCGTGGTCATCACCCACGACGGTCCGCCCGTCCCGTCGATGCCGCACATCGACATGACCGTCGCCATGCTGCGCGAGGCCGGTGTCGACGTCACGTCGGACGGCACGTCCTGGACCGTGCAGCCCGGGCCGATCCGCGCCGTCGACTGGTCGATCGAACCGGACCTGTCGAACGCCGCTGCGTTTCTCGCCGCCGCAGCGGCGACCGCTGGCCGGGTCAGCGTGCCTCGCTGGCCGGCGACCACCACTCAGCCCGGCGCCGAAATCACCTCGCTCCTCGCGCAGATGGGCGCGACGGCGACACACTTCGCCGACGGCCTGCTGACGGTGACGGGCCCGCAACGACTCGCAGCCGTCGACGTCGATCTGCATGAGGTCGGCGAACTCACTCCGACGATCGCGGCGCTCGCCGCACTCGCCGACGGCACCTCGACGCTGCGCGGCATCGCTCATCTGCGCGGTCATGAGACCGACCGCCTCGCGGCGCTCGCCGCCGAGATCAACGGGCTCGGCGGCAACGCGACCGAGACCGACGACGGCCTCGTGATCGCCGGAGGACCGCTGCACGCGGGCATCTGGCAGACCTACGCCGACCACCGTATGGCGACGGCCGGTTCCCTTCTGGGACTTGCGGTTCCTGGGATCGAGATCGAGGACGTCGAGACCACGTCGAAGACGCTCCCCGACTTCGTGACGATGTGGCAGACGATGGCCGGGTCCGCGTTGTGAGCCGCCGCACGCGGACGTACGACGAGTCGGACGTCCGCATCCGGCCCAGCAAGGGCAGCAGGCCGCGCACCAAGACCCGGCCGGCGCACAACGACGCTGAGACCGCGATGGTCGTCTCCGTCGACCGCGGCCGTTGGGGGTGCGTCCTTCACGACGACCCCGATCGCCGCATCGTCACAATGCGTGCGCGCGAGCTCGGTCGGACCCCGGTCGTCGTCGGAGATCGCGTCGGTATCGTCGGCGACCTGTCGGGGCGACCCGACACTCTCGCCCGCATAGTCCGGGTCGAGGAGCGGCGCACGGTACTGCGTCGCACCGCCGATGACACCGATCCGTACGAGCGGATCGTCGTCGCGAACGCCGACCAGTTGGTGATCGTGACCGCGCTGGCCGATCCCCCGCCGCGCACCGGGTTCGTCGAGCGCGCACTCGCCGCCGCCTACGCCGGGGGCCTCGCGCCGATCCTGTGTCTGACGAAATCCGATCTGGACGACCCCGATGAATTCGTCGCGAACTTCGTGGACCTGGATCTCCGGGTCGTCGTCGCGGGACGCGACGACGCCATCGACGAGTTGCAGGGGATTCTCGCGCACAAGCTTACCGCGCTCATCGGGCATTCCGGTGTCGGTAAGTCGACACTCGTGAATCGTCTTGTGCCCGATGCTGATCGGGCCACCGGCATCGTCTCCGGGGTCGGCAAGGGGCGGCACACCTCCACCCAGTCGGTGGTGCTCCCGCTCCCCGACGACGGCGGTCGACGCGGCTGGGTGGTCGACACCCCGGGAATCCGATCCTTCGGTCTCGCGCACGTGACGCCGGATCAGATCATCGACGCTTTCGACGACCTCCGCGACACGATCGCCGACTGCTCCCGCGGCTGCACTCACCTCGGTCCGCCCGCCGATCCCGAGTGCGCCCTCGACTCACTCGACGGCCCGTCCCACCGTCGCGCGATGGCCGTCCGGGAACTGCTGCGGTCGGTCACCGCGAGCGGCAACGACGAGCCCGTCGAGGCCCCGACGACCGACTGAGTCCTCACGGCACCGATCGAGCGGCCATATCGGTCAGGCAGCGAGCGTCGCCCGACGCCGCCGACGTGCCTTCAACTCGGCGATCGCGGTACGCAGACCCGTGGCGCGCGGCGCAATGGAGTCGAAACGGCGTTCGGACGCGGTTTCCGGAGCGTCGTCGACCGAGTCGCGGAGGAAGCGATCCGGCAGCGCCAACTTGTGGATGGTCCGCAGCGTCCGCAAGTACTGCACGGCGAACGGCCCGGTGTTGTACGGCAGATCGTACTTGTCGCACAGTTCGCGCACGCGAACCGCGATCTCGGCGTATCGGTTGCTTGGCAGGTCGGGAAACAGATGATGCTCGATCTGGTACGACAGGTTGCCGCTCATGAATGCGAGTACCGGCCCGGAATCGAAATTCGCGCTGCCGAGCATCTGCCGCAGATACCACTGCCCCTGCGTCTCGTTCTCGAGCGTGTCGATCGTGAACTTCTCGGCCCCGTCGGGGAAGTGACCGCAGAAGATCACGACGTAGGTCCACAGGTTGCGAAGGAAGTTCGCGGTCAGATTCGCCGTCAACGTCGACTTCGCGGCCCGTCCCGACAGCGCCGGGAACAACACGTAGTCCTTGGCCATCTGGCGTCCGGCCTTGCGCAAGAAGGTGCGGATCTCCGGCCGCGCCACCTCCATCGGCTTACGCCCGGCCACCACCTCTTTGAGTTCGAGGTCGTGCAGGGCGATCCCCCACTCGAACGTGGCCGCCAGAATGACGTTGAAAATCGGCTGGAAGGCCCGCCGCGGTTCCCACGGCTCGTCCCGCGTCACGCGCAGAATCTTGTAGCCCACATCGTGATCCATCCCGATCACGTTCGTGTACTTGTGGTGGATGTAGTTGTGCGAGTGCTTCCAGTGGGGCGATGCACACACCATGTCCCACTCCCACGACGTGGAGTGCACTTCGGGGTCGTTCATCCAATCCCACTGGCCGTGCATCACGTTGTGACCGAGTTCCATGTTCTCGATGCACTTCGCCAACGTCAGCGCGCCGGTGCCCAACCACCACAACGACCTGCGACGACTTCCGAGCAGAGCTGCGCGGCCGACGATCTCCAGGGTTCGCTGCGCTCGGATCGTCCGACGCAGGTAGGTCGCGTCGCGCTCGCCTCGACTGGACTCGACCTCCCGACGCAGAGCGTCGAGTTCCGCGCCCAGAGCGTCGACGTCCGCGTC
>NZ_JBQEDL010000058.1:0-14610 GCF_052106715.1 Gordonia sp. (in: high G+C Gram-positive bacteria) | reverse complement strand
ACCCCGCTCCGGTACGGACCTCACCCACGCACTCTCAAATCCGAAGAGCCGGTTTTCACCCGCCGTTTGACACCGACCTGTAGTGACTGTCAATACCGATTTGGGTATTCTGACCCTGTATTTACCATGGACAAGACAAAAGATTGATTTCCCTTCGGACTAATTTCTCTCCGTCAGGCTCGTGACAGTTCAGTCCACAGAGACGACAAGACTATAACGACCGACTCCGCTTCAATCTCGCCGTCAGTATATACAGACAGCTTTACTCTTTTAGAAAACTGACCACGGAAGAATATCTCCGCTGGCACGTTTGTAACCTGTATCTCACCACTCGCAACTTCCAATTCTCCAGTCCATACTTCTGTCAGTCGCCCATCGAGATGGTATGACAGATCATTCTCTACGATTGTGAGCGAGACATCACCGTCAAAGTCATGCATCACCGTTACGGCGATACATGAGTTCGTGAGATAAATTGGCGAGCTACCGTCTATATCCGGACCTGAGCTAGCATCCGAATCATGCAAAAATAACATCCCGTTGGGTGCAGGTACAGAAACATGGATTATTGTCATAAGGATCACTCCCTGGATCTATTTTTTATGAGCCCGCCCGGTTCATCCACCGCAGGAATCCACCTTGACGATTAGAGCATGTCCGGCAGTGCGGATACAACCGCTGAGACTCGCCGGGATTGATTACCTTCGACGGTGTCTGGTGATCCGGAATGAAGTTACCTCGTGTCGTTCCCGGGTCCTTCGAACCACATGTATGGCATCCCGTGTCACGGCCAATATCGTTGATCTGGGTTGCACCAGGCCGAGAGCGTCACCCCACTGATGCCGAGCTCGCCAGCGATTTGGGTGATCGTCGCACCCTCAGTGTCTCGGTACAGCGCCACTGCGTCCCACTTAAACTCGTCGGGATAATTTTTCCTTGCCATCGGTGTCGATCATCTCGCTTCCCCCGCCAATCATGCGGGATTCAGCGTGCCCAACACCTGGGGTCAAGGCCCGTGTACGTCTGGCATGTTTTCGGCCGTCCGGTCCCCTCGGCTTGAAGTGCGCCATCAACCCCAACGGGTCGACCCACTCGGGTTGATGGCGCACATAAAAAGCGGGGTACCAGCAACCCGGTACAGAAGTACGAAGTTGGTGCCTATAACGACCTTAATAGGAGGTCGACCTCAGGGGATGACCTCGATATCCACCACCTTCCACAGAAGCATCCTGCAGGTCAAGTAATCAATGGATATGATTCAAAAACAGGTACGGCTATTGCGCTTCCTCGGGGCGAGCATCAGAAGATTCCGACTGTTCGCGGACCGTATAATGGTTCGCCGGAGACCCTCGTACGAGACAACGTTGCTGATTTGAGAAACTTCACGAATACGCCGGATGGGCAGGTGTCGAAAATCGAGGATTTTGCCCCGTCAACGTATGGGCTAAAGTATGGTTGTCACTAGTGCTACTAAACTAGGGATGAGAGGTTGAGTTGAATGAACCAAATTGATAGCGAAGAGTTTGTCAAGAAGTTTGTCGTCGACGACTGTTTCGTTGACGGAATCAATCGAGTCGTTGCGGACGTAGCTGGTCCGGAAAATCAGGGCCTTCCTTATTTGGAGGGGATTCGTGAAGTTATTACGTCTGCTCCGCAAGAAGTTCTTGATATTCTTCCGGAGTTGATTGCGTTGGGGGCGCACTCATCCTTGTTTTCCCTACTTGCCTATTTTGATAACGTTCGTCCAATTGTGGATGGATTTGAGACGGAACTTTCGATAGCACTTCGGTCCGGCGACGAATATAAGGATCTCAATCCAGATGAGGATTTCCACGATATATTTCAACACCACGTGCTTCAATGGAGAGAGAGTGCTGTTGCTCGGCGCGGCCGTCCGAACTGACCTTACGAATCAGTCGGTTTCATAGGTCGCATCCCAGGTGTTGTGGGTATGGACGTTATGCCCCGCTGGCAGCGGAGGGAAGACGCCGCCTGCTCGAGCGGTGCCGAACTCGTCCGATCGCGCATGTGGCGTCTGAGAAGGGGGGTCAGAACCGAGGACCTCATTTCAATACACCAGATAGAGGCGATTATGCCTACTAATGTTTCCGTCGTAGTGGGCGCCGCTGACAAGTGGCCGATCGTATCGGACTCCCACCCGGAAATTGATACTCAAGAGTGGGGGTTCTCGAGGTCATCGCCCGAGGAAATGATCCTGCGTACCGGGAATTCGATAATTCGGATGCCCTGCTTTCGCAAGCTTTAGACCGGTTAGGCGCAGGGTTTGAGGCTCGATCATTCACCCCCATAGTGACCTTTCCCAACAGGCTATTCGAAGCCAAGTTCATGAAGCGAGGACTCTGGCCCCAAGGCCCAGAACGAAGCACTACCGTTGACCGGCAGACAGCGAACCTTCGAACGTATGCCGATAGTAGCAAGCAGTTCGTTGGCACATACGCACCATTGACGGGGCGAGGACTGCTTAGTCCTACTAGGTCCTCAGTATACGCTGGGATCCGCACGACCACGTCTAGCCCGCGGCCCGGATGACAATGCGCGACGCGCGAATATCTTCGGCGCTGACTCGTTGCCCATTGATTACCGTAGACTTGTTTTAAACTCCTTGAAGTATCGGCTCCGTGGGGAAGTTATTATACTCAAGCTCGGGCTATTCGATGACCTCGAATTCGGGTACTCGCTACTTTCCGACCGTGAAGTAGTAGACACTATTCACAGCCTTTTATCCCAGAGTAATTGACTCTTCAGATCTGAGTGTCGACTCAGATGGCTGTACGAACACTTCGCCGAGATCCTCGCTCCTGAGTCGCAATTGACCGCCAGCAGATCGTCGGTTCTGCCGCGCTGGCTGGTGGCGTGCGGACCAGCGTCCTCCCCGACCGACGGAACGGCCGGCTGGCACCCGGCGAAGCGCCCGCATTGACGGTTCCGGGTTGGCGGGACGCCCCGATCAGCGCGAACTGTCAGGCTGTGATCTGGTCACGCCGCGCTCCGAGCGCGCACGCGTAGGGCACCCCCAAACTCCTGCCTGTGGGCTTGCTACCTGTCCTCGAGCGGCATTTCGTTCACGAGGTCGAGGAGTTGTTCCTTGCCGCCTGACCCGCCCTGCTGGACGGCGATCCAGGTGTTGGCCGGGTGCTCGGGTCGCAGGTACGCGATGCGCGAAGCCTCGTCGAAGTAGCCGGTCCCGTACCTCCAGCGGAGGGCTTGGCTCCGCGGCTTCGCGGACGCTGCAGCGAATACCGCGTCGGTCGCCTGTTTGGAGTCGAGCCAGGCTACTGCGAGGGCGAGATCCGTTCCATCGCAGGCCATCCGCGAGCGAGCGAGGATGTCGCCACTCCCTGAGTCTCGGGGACCCGTTTCTGCCTGGAATCCGCTGAGCAGCCACGTGCAGTGCAGGCCCTTCCAGCCGGCGATGTCCGGTGACTGCGGAAGCACGTTGGGGAACTGCTTGACGAAGGGAGCGTAAGGACCCCAGGAAGGGCCTACCGTGACTTCACTGTCGGCACTCGGTGCCGACAGCACTCCGCGCGAGATCGCTCTCACTGTGTACTCATGAGTTCCCTGGGGCGCTGTCGTGTCGCCTGCAACGTTGTCGCCGCCTTCGTAGACGATCACGCCGTCGTCGCGGACAAGTTGGTAGGCGTCGGCGTCGTCCACGCCGGTCCAGGCTGCTTTCACGGTGGTTCCCTCCGCCGACACGCTGAGCCGACCAGGTGCGTCGACCGCACCCGGCTTGCCGACACCGAAACGGACGGCCAGCGCGCAGATCACCAGCACCACCAGTGCCCCTGCGGCGATGAGAATGTACTGGCGGCGGCGACGTCGGTCGGGTTCCCGGTGCGCTGCGTGGGGGTACGTCATCAGAATGGCAGCCTTCCGAGCAGTTCGCGGGCCTGCGTAGTCTTACGCTCATCGGGGATCGCGACCTCCACGAAGGTCGTCGCGCGCTGCTTCTCGTCGTCGTCGAACACAAAGATCGAGCGGGCTTCACCGGCCTTGGATCCCGTCGACACCCGGCCCTTGCTGTTCTGTGCCGACCTCACCGTGTACTCGGTCTTCGACGAATCCAAGCTCATGATCGCCACCAGGCCTGCGGTGTCCTCATCCGGATACGAACCGATCCGGATCTCATAGAGGACGTCGTCCCCCTCCTTCTTGCTGCAGACGATCATCGACCCCGGATGACGGTCGGCGAGTTCGGGGCCCGATCCCCTGCAGACGGCGCCTTCGAACCCGTTGGTACTCAACGGGGTTGCCGGAAGCAGCTGCGGGTACAACCCTGCGACGTCACGCAGTGGACCCCAGGTAAGACTGACATCGATCGGGTCGCTGCTGACGAAGTCGGACCTCGCGCCAGTGGTGCTCGCTGCGGCTACCGAGTACGTGTGGGTGCCGGGGAACGGCGCTGCGAGGGTGAACGAGGAGGCTCTCACCGTCCGGACGGGTACGCCGTCCTGCTGAACCACGTACTCGTCGGCACCCGAAACGAGGTTCCACGACATCTCCACGCCCTTCGCACTGGCCTTCGCCGTGAAGTCACCGGGCTCGTCGAGACGACCGCCCGACGTCCACGCGAATCCGGTGCCGATTCCGATGGCAGCGGCCGCGATGGTCGCCGCCGTCGCAATCACCGGGATCCGCGCGTACCAGTGTGCCGATCCAGCTGGGGCGCCAACAGCTGGCTGCGCGGACGGCACCGGCGAAGCAGGCGCACCCGGCGGAGGATTCCGGACGGGCGCCCCCGGAGTATTCGCGAACGACGCCGGCACCACCGGACCGAGGCCGGTGAACAGCGCGGTCCGCAGCGCCTGTGCGAATGCCAGGCACGACGGCGGGCGCTGGAGTGGATCCTTCGCGAGTCCGAGTGCGATCACCGCGTCGACAGCAGGAGGCAGACTTCGGTTCCGTTCGCTGGCGCGGGGTGGCTCGGCGAACATGTGCGCCGTCATCAACCCTTGGATGCTGGTCGCGTCGTACGGCGAACTGCCGGTCAAGAGTTCGAAGGTCGTCGCGGCCAGCGAGTACAGGTCCGACCGACCGTCGACAGCGCGACCGTCGATCTGCTCGGGCGCGCAGTACCGCATGGTCCCGACCGTGGTTCCGGTGCTGGTGAGATCCCCCGCGGTATCGCCGAGAGCCTGCGCGATACCGAAGTCAGTCACTTTCACCGCGTCGGGGAGGATCGGGTCCTGTCCGGGCGTGATCAGAATGTTGGCCGGCTTCACATCACGGTGCAGCACTCCGAAACGGTGTGCGACGTCCAACCCGGCGGCCACACCGTCCACGATGTTCGCGACCAGCCGAGCATCGAGTCCGCCCGGCGACTGCTTGACGATCTTGGACGCGTCCGTGCCGGGCACCAGCTCCATAGCGATCCACAGGTCGTCGTTCAGTGCGCCACGGTCGTACACGCGGACCAGATTCGGGTGGACCAGAGGTGCGACCAGATCCGCCTCGCGCTCGAACCGTGCGCGCACCACCGGGTCGCCGGCGTGCGCCGAACGCAGCACTTTCATCGCGTCACTGCGCGGAAGCCGAGGATGGCGAACGCGGTACACCTCGCCCATGCCGCCGGCTCCGAGCACGGCTTCGACGCGGTACCCCGCGACCTCGTCTCCGACTTCGAACATGGGCCGCATGCTACCGGCAGGGTCTCGCAACCACCCGATTCGCCGCACGTCGGGTGAATGACCCAGGGGCCTTCGGGCCAGACCCCCCGAACGGATGACTGGAACGTGTTCCACTTTGTTCTCGACTGCCCTAGTATCGGCCCTCATGACCGATTCGTTCAGCGCCCACGACCTCGACGCCGCCTTCACACAATTCCAGAAGACCGTCGCCGAAGTGGCCGAGCACCGGGATTGGGACGTGTGGGCCGACCAGTTCACCGAGAACGCCGACTACGTCGAACACGCTTACGGCACCATGCACGGACGCGACGAGATCCGCGTCTGGATCAACAAGACTATGACCGAGTTCCCCGGCAGCCACATGACGGGATACCCGTCGCTGTGGCACGTCACCGACCCGTCGACCGGTCGCGTGATCTGCGAGGTCGACAACCCGATGCGCGACCCCGGCGACGGCTCGCTGTTCACCGCGACCAACATCACGATCCTCACGTACGCGGGCGACGGCCTGTGGAGCTGCGAGGAGGACGTCTACAACCCGATGAAGTTCGGCCTCATGGCCCGAAACTGGTGCGACCGCGCCGCCCAACTCGGCACCCTCGACGACGAAGCCCGCCAGTGGATGGAGACGACCGGCGCGATGTTCGCGCGGCGGAAGTAGCCCTCGACCTGTGGACAAACGCGCCTACTCGCTGAGTTGTCTACAGATCCACCGTCGGAGGTGACAGGCCCGATCAACACGACGTAGAATTGCTGTTGCAACCTGCAACGGAGG
Organism: Gordonia sp. (in: high G+C Gram-positive bacteria); assembly: GCF_052106715.1. Taxonomy (NCBI): domain Bacteria; kingdom Bacillati; phylum Actinomycetota; class Actinomycetes; order Mycobacteriales; family Gordoniaceae; genus Gordonia; species Gordonia sp. (in: high G+C Gram-positive bacteria). Next base: position 8,184 of record NZ_JBQEDL010000058.1, on the reverse strand, counting down.
TCATCATGACTGCAGCATCTACCGGTCGGTCAGGCGCGCGACGCAAGTCAAAGAAGGACGCCGACCGAGCCACCCGCTTCTCCGCCGAACTCTTCGAATCGGCGCAAGCGGTCGGCGAAGTGGAGAACAGGTCCGCCCGACAGCAGTTGGAGTACTGGGCGTCGGCAGGACGCGCGGTCACCGCACCGAACTCATCGGCGCAATCGCGGATCGAGTCAGTCTTCGCAGGCACCCTGTCACGACAGTCACTCACCGACGACGAAGTGCGGTCGTTCGACGCGCAGTTCGACGCACGCGCCGAAGCGCGAATGGCTGCGGCCGACATCCCCGAACGGCGTGCAGCAGAAGGACACCGATCCTTCCACCTCGATTCAGGCGGGCGAATAGTCGAGACCCGCCCTGACGGCACTGAGACGATCGTCGAATGACCACCGCGCCCCGACTCGACCTTGTGGTCGGGTGCAACGGGGCAGGAAAATCGACCCTGATCGCCGAGACGATCCAACCCGATCTCGTCGAGTCCACTTTCGTCAACGCCGACGTCATCGCGAAACAACGATGGCCGGACGACGCAGAGGGCAACTCCTACGAGGCTGCCCAGATCGCAGCAGCCTGGCGAGACCGACTGATCGCCGAACGCTCCCCACTGATCGCCGAAACCGTATTCTCACATCCGTCAAAGCTCGACCTCATCGACGACGCGCGAGACGCAGGGTTCGTCGTCATCGTTCACGCAGTGATGATCCCAGCGAGACTTGCAGTTCTACGCGTCCGTAGCCGCGCAGAGTCCGGCGGTCACGACGTGCCGGTCGACAAGATTAAGAGTCGATACGATCGACTGTGGCCGAACGTCGCCCTGGCGATCACTCGCGCGGACCGCGCTCGCGTCTGGGACAACTCACGCAACCACAGCCAAGTAGTCGCAGACTTCGTCGCCGGCACGGCCGCCCGGCCCATTGACTGGCCTGCCTGGACACCCACACCACTGCGGGTGTTGTCCGAACACCGCTAATCGTGTGATCGTTACCCGATTCAGGTAACGATGAACACGTTTGACGCTCCGAAGTTGGCTCTACCTCCGGAAACCTACGGTTGAGTAACAACGCGGTAGTGACATGCGACAAACCTGGTGGCGAGGAACTTGGGACCACTGCCCAACTGACGTAGCCTGAAGGGATAAGTGCACGTCGACCGCAAGCGGGCCGACTCACCCCGATAACGCCGCATGCAGAACCGACCGGAGGATTTTTACCGATGGCACGCGAACTGACTCAGCTCGAGCTCCTCCGGGAACTCGAAACGGTCGCCGAAGACAACGTCAACCGGCACCTCAAGACCGCCCGCGACTGGAACCCGCACGACTACGTGCCCTGGGACGACGGCAAGAACTTCGCCGCCCTCGGCGGCGTCGACTACGACCCCGAGCAGTCCAAGCTCGACGAGGTCGCCAAGGCCGCGATGATCACCAACCTGCTGACCGAGGACAACCTGCCCTCGTATCACCGGGTGATCGCCGACAACTTTTCCATGGACTCCGCATGGGGCCACTGGGTCGGCCGCTGGACCGCCGAAGAGAACCGCCACGGGATCGCGATGCGCGACTACCTCGTCGCCACTCGTGGTGTCGACCCCAACGCGCTCGAAGAAGCGCGCATGATCCACATGACCAACGGGTACGACCCGATCCTCGCCGCCGCCGACCGCGCCGACGAGATGCTGGCCAACGGTGAAGAGATCGGCCTCCTGCACTCGGTCGCGTACGTGACCTTCCAGGAGCTCGCGACCCGCGTCAGCCACCGCAACACGGGCAAGGCGTGCAACGACCCGATCGCCGACCGAATGCTGCAGCGCATCGCCGCCGACGAGAACCTCCACATGATCTTCTACCGCAACATCTGCGGTGCGGGCATGGACATCTCGCCCGACCAGACGTTGCGCGCCGTCACCGACATCGTCACCAACTTCCAGATGCCCGGTGCAGGCATGCCGAACTTCCGTCGCCACGGCGTCCTCATGGCCAAGCACGGCATCTACGATCTGCGCCAGCACCTCGAAGAAGTGATCCAGCCGGTCCTGCGCAAGTGGAATGTGTTCGAGCGCAACGACTTCACTCCGGCAGGAGAGAAGACCCGCGAAGAGCTCGCATCGTTCCTCGATCAACTCGACAAAGACGCAACGCGTTTCGAAGAGATGCGCGACCGCGCCCTGGCCCGAGAGGCAGCCAAGCGCGAGAAGAAGGCGTCCTGAACACCGCAATCCTCGATGCCACCGAATCCCGACCGGACTTCCTGACCGGTCGGGATCCGTTGCGTATCGGCCCGATCGAACTCGCCAGCCCCGTCGTCCTCGCGCCGATGGCAGGCGTCACCAACGTCGCCTTCCGCGTCCTCTGCCGTGAACTCGAAGCGCAGCGCACCGGGACGGTGTCCGGCCTGTACGTCTGCGAGATGGTGACTGCCCGCGCCCTCGTCGAACGCCATCCCGTCACCATGCACATGACGGCGTTCGACCCAAGTGAGACGCCCCGGTCCATGCAGTTGTACACGGTCGACCCGGAGTACACGTACAAGGCCGCGAAGATGATCGTCGACGAGAACCTCGCCGATCACATCGACATGAACTTCGGCTGCCCCGTCCCCAAGGTCACCAAGCGAGGTGGCGGCTCCGCCATCCCCTACAAGCGACGCCTATTCCGCAACATCGTCGCCGCAGCCGTGAAAGCCACCGAAGGCACCGACATTCCGGTCACCGTCAAATTCCGCATCGGCATCGACGACGACCACCACACGCATCTCGACGCCGGACACATCGCCGCCGAAGAAGGCGCGCAAGCCGTCGCCCTGCACGCGCGGACGGCGTCCCAGCGCTACTCGGGCACTGCCGTGTGGGACGAGATCGCTCGCCTGAAAGAACATGTGACGTCCGTGCCGGTCCTCGGCAACGGCGACATCTTCGAAGCCGACGACGCGGTCGCGATGATGAAGCAGACCGGATGCGACGGTGTCGTCATCGGCCGAGGCTGCCTGGGGCGCCCCTGGTTGTTCGCCGAACTCTCCGCCCGCCTCCGCGGCGTCGAGGCCCCCGAACCGCCGAATCTCGGCGAAGTGGGTCAGATCATGCTGCGGCACGGTTCGCTCCTCGCGGCACACCACGGCGAAGACAAAGGCATGCGCGAGATCCGTAAGCACATCGCTTGGTATCTTCGCGGCTTCCCGGCCGGCTCGGACCTACGGTCGCAGCTGTCGCTCGTGAAAACACTCGACGACCTGCGGGAACTCATCGACGGACTCCCGTCCGACACCCCCTTCCCGGAGGACGCTCACGGCCCGCGCGGCCGCCAGGGGTCCCCTGCCTCCGTCGCATTGCCCGACGGCTGGCTCGACGATCCAGAAGAAGACATCGTGCCCGAAGGCGCCGAGATCATGCACTCGGGCGGCTGACCGGGCCGCGACGGCACGTCCATCATTAAACTTTCAGGTCGGGCCTCTATCATGTTCGAAGCCCCTGACCAGTAAGGTTCCTCCGTGAGTTCAGACCGACCCGGCGACGACCAGCCGGACGCCCAGTCGCCGCCGCCTCGGCGGTCGCGCCGGGCCGGACGGTCGTCCGACTCGTACGATTTCCGCGACCGGTTCGGCGACACCGGCGCACTCCCCCGCGCCGAAGGCCTCCGCGAGCCCTCGAGCCGCGAAGAATATGTGCGTCCACGAGGCCGGCTCACCGTCCGTCAACTCATGGAGCAGATGGACGCGGAAGCCGCCGCACAGCGCCCCGAACAGCAGCGCCCCGAACAGCAGCGGCCCGAACAGCGCCGACGCCCAGGCCGGTCCGGCACGCCGAGTCGTCCCGCATCACAAGAACAACCGCCGCGCCGGCAACCGCCCATCGATCCGCGTGCGCGACCCCGCCCCGACGCACCGGCCCGAGGGCCCAGACCTCCGGCCCAGCCCGCCACAGAACCTGACGAAACCCAGTCACTTCCCCCGGTCGCGGGACACGAGTGGGCACCGGTCGATCTCTCCGACGAAGCGACGGCCGCCCGCGCCGCCCGCGAATCGCGCGGCCAGACGCCACCCGCCGATTCGGCGCGCGAAGCCGACCCCGCGCCCGAGACCGAGAAGATCCCCGCCGTCGCTCCGACCGCACCCGACAGCACGGACGGCAGTGCGGACCGGCCACGTCGCCGACCACTCGAGCCGACGCCCGACCTGACGGCCGCGATCCGGCGCATCCGACCGAGCCAGCCCACCATCACCGGGCGGGCACGCGCTCGCAAGACCGCAACCAACAGCGGCCGGGTGCTCGTCGCCCTCGCCTGCATCCTCGCCCTCGTCGGCACCGGCTACGTCTGGAACCTCAACCGGACCCTCAACGGCGCCTGGAACGTCGTCGCCGCGCTCAACCCCGACGACGAGAACATCCGCAACAAGGAGGGGCAGCACGGCGACGAGACGTACCTGATCGTCGGCACCGACACCCGCAACGGCAAGAACGCCGACCTCGGGGCGGGCGACTCGGGCACCGTCGAAGGCGCCCGCGCCGACACCATCCTCTTGGTCAACGTTCCGGCAGACCGGAGTCGGGTCGTCGCGGTGTCGTGGCCACGCGACCTCGCCGTCGACCGTCCCGAATGTGACCAGTGGGATTTCGGCACCAAGGAGTACGGCGCCGCTCTCCCCGCAGCTAACGACGTCAAGATCAACAGCGTGTTCGGCGACGGCGGGCCGTCTTGCCTGGTCAAGACCATCACACAGATGAGCGGTCTCAATATCAACCACTTCATCGCCATGGACTTCGCGGGCTTCGAGCACGTCGTCCGCGCCATCGGCGGCGTCGAAGTGTGCTCCAAGGTTCCGCTGTTCGACGACCAGATCGGCTACATCGTCAAGACTGCGGGCCGCAAGATCAAACTGACGCCGAAGCAGTCGCTCAACTATGTGCGTGCCCGACACATCTCGGTCGAAGGCAACGGCGACTACGGTCGCATCAAGCGCCAGCAGCTGTTCTTGTCGTCGCTACTGCGGTCCACTCTGTCGAGCGACGTCATCACCAACCCGAACAAGCTCAACAAGATCGTCAACACGTTCATCGACTACAGCTACGTCGACAACGTCGATACCAACGCGCTCATCGACCTCGCCGAGTCGATGCAGGGTATGGACGCGGGCGCCGTCACGTTCCTGACGATCCCGACCGCGGGCACCTCCACCGACGGCCAGTTCAACGAGCTCCCGCGCACCGAGGCCATCGACGCCATCTTCAACGCGATCATCGACGACGAACAGTTGCCCGGCGAGAAGAAGAAGGCCGACGCCGAGAAGAACCAGACGCCGACGACCACCGCGACGAAGGCGCCTGAGACCAATGAGATGACCGCCCAGCACGCGGGAAACATGATGGTCCGCGTTCTCAACGGCACCGAGCAGTCCGGGATCGCCGACACCGTGATGAACGAACTCATCCGCCAAGGCGTCGAGGTGTCCGGCATCGGCGACGCGTCGATTAACGTCGATCAGACCGTCGTCCGTTACGGCCCCGGCGAGAAGGACTCCGCCGCGACTGTCGCCTCCATGTTCCCCGGAGCCAAGATTCAACTCGACAAGACCGTGAAGTCCGGCGTTCAGGTGATCCTCGGAGCCGATTACGGCGGCATCGAGACCGTGGGGGCGCTCCCGGAAGCGGGTTCGACTCTCACCGTCGGCCAACTGCCGGAGAACACCTCGCACGGCGACCTGCCGAACGATCTCGCCGTCACCAACGCAGGCGACACCACCTGCAGTTGACACGCCTCCGAGAGTTCACGTCCGATTCACTCCGGTCTAGGGTCTGCGTTCCACACCGATCAGTACACTCGGCGTATGCGTGACGCCTACCAGGAGCAGATGGCTGCCCTGAACTCCGTGCTCGGTCAGATGGTCGATGAAGTCGGCCGTGAGATGGAACTGGCGACGCGAGCGCTCCTGGAGACGAACCTCGAACTCGCCGAGCAGGTGATCTCCGATCACGACGCCGTCGTCAAGCGTTCGGTCGAAGCCGAAGACCTCGCGTTCCAAATGATGGCCTTGCAGGCCCCGGTCGCGGGCGATCTCCGCTCGATCGTGTCCGGTTTCCAGCTCGTCTCCGAGATCGACCGGATGGGTGCGCTCGCCCTGCACGTCGCCAAGATCGCCCGACGTCGTCATCCCGCGAAGGTTCTGCCCGACGAAGTCGCAGGATACTTCGAGGAGATGGGGCGCCTCGCCGTGGAACTCGCCGGGAATGCGCGCCGCATCCTGGAGAGCCAGGACTACGAGGACGCGCTCACCCTCATGGAAGACGACGACGCCATGGACGACCTGCACCGGCACCTGTTCACCGTGATGATGGACCGCGAATGGGAGCACGGCGTCGCCGCAGCGGTCGACGTGACCCTCCTCGGTCGCTATTACGAGCGGTATGCCGATCACGCGGTGCTCATCGCCCGCCGGGTCGTGTTCCAGGCGACGGGCAAGACGCCCGAGCAGCTACTCGAAGCTTCGTAGAGTCCGTGCCGCACGCGGGCATTGACACTTCTTCTACTGTTCGGCAATCTGGATTCACCCACATTTTTGAGAACGTTCGTTCTCAAAATCTTCTCGCCACCCACAGAACGGCGGATCACATGCCCGACCTCAACAAGTTCTACATCGACGGCCAATGGGTCGACCCCGCAAGCGGCGCAACCACTCTCGACGTCATCGACCCCGCGACAGAGCAGGTTGCGGGCACCGTCGCCATCGGCGGAGCGGCCGACGTCGACGCCGCGGTAGTGGCGGCCCGACGCGCATTCGATACCTGGTCACAGACCAGCGTCGACGAGCGCATCGCGGTCATCAACGCGATTCTGACCGAATACAAGAACCGCGCGGCCGATCTCGCCGCCGCCGTCACCCAGGAGATGGGCGCCCCCGCAGGGCTCGCATCAGCGGCCCACGTTCCGATGGGAATCGCCCATCTGGCGACCGCCGCGGAATCGCTCAAGACCTTCTCATTCGCCGAAGACCGCGGATCCTCACGCATCGTCAAAGAGCCGATCGGCGTGTGCGGCTTCATCACCCCGTGGAACTGGCCGCTCAACCAGGTCATGTGCAAGGTCGCACCCGCTCTCGCGACCGGCTGCACCATGGTCCTGAAGCCGAGTGAGGTCGCACCCTTCTCGGCGGCCATCGTCGCCGAGATCTTCGACGCGGCAGGCGTTCCCGCGGGCGTGTTCAACCTTGTCAACGGCGACGGTCCGGGCGTCGGCACTGCCCTCGCTTCGCATCCGGACATCGACCTGATCTCGTTCACCGGCTCCACCCGGGCGGGCGTCGAGGTGGCCAAGAACGCGGCGCCGTCGGTCAAACGCGTGGCCCAGGAACTCGGCGGCAAGAGCCCCAACATCCTGCTCGACGACGCGTCACTCGGCAGCAATGTCGCAGCGGGAATCACGTCGATGATGCTCAACTCGGGGCAGTCGTGCAACGCACCGAGCCGCATGCTCGTGCCCACCGCGCGCATCGACGAGGTCAAGTCCGTGATCGAGAAGACCGCGGCCGATATCACCGTCGGCGACCCCAACACGAACGTCCGGCTCGGCCCGGTGGTCTCGCAGCCGCAGTTCGACAAGATTCAGGGCCTCATCGAACGCGCCGTCGCCGACGGCGCGACGCCGGTGGTCGGTGGCCCGGGACGTCCTGACGGGCTCGACACCGGCTATTACGTGAAGCCCACGGTGTTCACCGACGTCACCAACGACATGGAGATCGCGCGTACCGAAGTGTTCGGTCCCGTCCTGGTCGTGATCGGATATGACGACATCGACGACGCGGTCGCCATCGGCAACGACACCGAGTACGGCCTCGCGGGCTACGTCTCCGGCGAGGACGTCGACGAGGTCCGCCGAATCGGCTCCAAGCTGCGGGCGGGCTCGATCTCCCTCAACTCCGCGCAGCTCGACCCGGCCGCTCCGTTCGGCGGCTACAAGCGCAGCGGCAACGGCCGCGAATGGAGCGACTACGCCTTCGACGAGTTCCTCGAAGTGAAGTCCCTGCTGGGTTTCGCGTAGCTCGAACTCCGGGAGTCTCGACTCCGCTCGACCCCCGGGACCGGCACACGAACACCCGGAGCGGCGCGCGGCCCCCACCCAGGGCGGGCGGGGGGGTGTCCCCACCACATCCGAAGGGC
>NZ_JBQEDL010000057.1:0-16410 GCF_052106715.1 Gordonia sp. (in: high G+C Gram-positive bacteria) | reverse complement strand
GATCCTTTCGGGCTGACCGCCCTGCGCGCGGCGACGCTCGAGTCGTGGCGGTCGTCGCCCACGCGGATGGCCGAGGACGCGGCGGCCGAACGTGAACTCTCCGACATCGGATATCGCGGGCGTCTCCTGACCGAACTCGCGGCGAACGCCGCCGATGCCGCCGCCGACGGCGACGGACGCCTGGCGATCACGCTCGACGGCTGGGTGCTGCGGTTCGCGAACACCGGAGCTCCACTCACTCGCGACGGCGTCGAATCCCTGACAGCGCTGCGCGTGTCACCGAAACCGGCACTCGGCGGACCGACCGTCGGCCACTTCGGTGTCGGCTTCCGGTCGACGGCCTTCGCCGATCGCGTGCAGATCTCGTCGACCAGCGGGGCCGTCGAGTTCGACCGTCAGCGCAGCATCGACGCGGTGCGCTCTGAGCTCGGTCTTTCCGAACCCGTTCCCGCGCAACGGTTGGCGTGGCCGTCAGATGCCGTGCCGCCCCGGGGATTCACCACCGAGGTGTCCGTCGATGCAGGGCGCGCCGCAGCGGACCTGTACGCCGGGTTCGCGGACCAGGCACCCGACCTGCTGCTCGAGCTTCCCGCCCTGAGCCGGATCGACATCGGCGACGAATCCTTCGAGCGCCGGGCCGACGGCGACCACGTGTCGATTCTCCGTGACGGAACGGTCGTTGCGCGATGGCTCGTCGCACGCGCGGGGGCCAACACCTGGATGGCCGCGACCGATCCCGACCAGCAGGACGACTCGATCGTGCCGCTGTCCGACGACGTCCTGCGTAGTCCGACGGCGACCGGTGTGCACCTGGCATTGCCTGCCCGTGTCATCACCGGACTGCCGTTGACGCCCGACCGACGTGACGTGCACCCCGACGCAGACATCGCGTCGGCAGCAGCCGGGTACACCGAACTCGTCGCACTGGCGCCCGACGATCAGAAGCACCGCCTGATCCCGCGCCCGACCCTGTCGGCGGGGCGGACGGGCGCGCCACTGCACGAACGGATCCTCGCCGACCTCGCCGTCGCTCGCTGGGTGCCGACCGTGAGCGGCGACGTCATCGCGCCTGAGCGCGCGTGGGTGCTGCCCGGCCTGCCCGACCGGCTCGGCTCCGTGCTCGCCGACGTCCTCGATCCGCTTGCTCACCCGGACGTCTCCGATCGTCAGGGCGCCGCAGCGCTCGTCCGGTTGGGTGCACGCCAGATCGGGCTGGCCGACCTCGCCGACGAACTGTCCGGTGTGCGGCGCCCACCGTCGTGGTGGCAGACCCTCTATGCCGCGCTCGCGATCCTGGTGCAGACCGGCGACGACGCCGCCGAACTAGGGGCGCTGGCGATCCCGCGGGCGGACGGTCGGACGCACCGCGGTGCTCGGGGGCTGTTCGTCCTCGACGGCCTCGTGTCGGACGCCGGTGAGATTGCGGCCCCGGAATGGCTGCCGCTGGTGCATCCGGACGCCTACGACCCGCTGCTCGACCGACTCGGTCTCGAACACTGCAGCATCGCGGACGCACTCGCCGATCCCGCTCTGATCGCGGCGATCGACACCGCCGACACGCACGAAGATCTGTCGACTGCGGTACTGGACCTCGTCGTCCTCGGCGACCTGGACGAGACGTCAGGTCTCGGCGGGGTCGGTCTGGGCGCACTCGAACTGCGAGCGGACGACGGCGAGGACTGGCCTGCCGACGAACTCCTCCTTCCCGACGCCCCGTTGCGCGGAGTGCTCGTCGCCGATTCGCCGTTCGGTTCCGTCGCCCCGGCCCTCGTCGCGCGGTACGGGCCCAAGGCGTTGCGGGCGATCGGCGTCGGCTGGGGATTCGCCGTCGTGCACGACGACCTGCCGACGCGTCCCGATCACGACCTTCCGGACGAGGAGGCGTGGTGGGACGGTTTCGACGCACCGCCGGAGACCGTCGACGCAGTCCGAGACCTCGACCTCGTCGACCCCGACCGGTGGCGTGAGGCGCTCACGTTGCTCGCCGATGACGCGACCGCTCCGCTGCTCGCTGCCGGCTACACCCGGTGGTGGCTGCGGCGGTACGCCGAGATCGATGGAACCGCGCTGCGGCATCTGCGGGCCGTGGACCATCACGCATTCGCTGGCCTCTTCGACGCGTTGGACGACGCCCCGCCGGCCGCGGCCCCGCTCCTCGTCGCCGATCGACCCGACGACGCCGACGACGCGCAGGTCTGGCTCGACCGGCTCGGCGACACCGACCGAGATGTCGCACCCGGAGTCGCAGCTCGCGCCCATGCCGCAGTGGTCGGGGCGGTGCGCGCCGGCCTCATCGCGGTCGACGATATCCAGCCGCCGGAGGGCGCCCGGACACTGGCCGGGACGGTGACCGACGCGCCGATCGTCGTCGACCGCTCGTGGTGGACGTTCGCGGTGCCCGCCGACCGCGCCGTACTGCCCGGACCGACCGTCGACCCCGCCGACGCCGCAATCCTCGCGGACGCGCTGGACGCGGACCTCGCGTCGCAGACGTGTCACGGGGTCCCGATGGATGCGGGCGAGACCGTCGACGCCGACTCCGCCGAGATCGTCGCGCTCGCCGCCACAACCGGACATGCATTGACCGGACGAGTCGTCGTGCACCGTCGCCTGACCGTCGCGGTCGTCGTTGACGGCGACGAACACCGCGTCGACGTACCGTACTGGGTGGACGACACCGGAACCGTCCACGTGAGCATCGCGTCCTGACCCGACCGCGTCCTGACCCGACTCGGACTGGACTGACTCGGTACGGTTGAGACCGATCCGCGACCCCGTCACAGAAGAGGTTGAGCATGCCGGTTGACCGTCTACTGCCCTCCGACGAGGCGCACGACCTCATCGATCTGGTCCGGGATGTCGGGGACCGACTGCTCGAGCCGATCGTCGACACCCACGAGAAGAGCGAGACCTACCCGGACGGCGTGTTCACGGCACTCGGCGAGGCCGGACTCCTCGGCCTGCCGTACCCCGAGGAGTACGACGGCGGTGGCCAGCCGTACGAGGTGTACCTGCAGGTCCTCGAGGAATTGTCGTCTCGGTGGGCGTCGATCGCGGTCGCGGTCAGTGTCCACGGCCTCGCGTGCTTCCCGCTGTTCACCTACGGCACCGACGAACAGAAGCAGCGGTGGCTTCCCGACCTGCTGAACGGGCGACTGATCGGCGCATACAGCTTGTCCGAGCCGCAGGCCGGCTCGGATGCGTCCGCCGTCGCCTGCCGCGCGACACCGGTCGACGGTGGGTACTCGGTGACCGGCACCAAGTCGTGGATCACCCACGGCGGAGTCGCCGACGTCTACAACACGTTCGTCCGGACCGGAGAAGGCTCCAAGGGCATCTCATGCCTGCTCGTCTCGCGTGAGACCGACGGGCTCGAGTTCGGCAGGCCCGAGGAGAAGATGGGGCTGCACGCGGTCCCGACTGCCGCCGCGTCGTACAGCGACGCCCTCGTCGACGCCGACCGACTCCTCGGCGAGCCGGGGCAAGGACTGCAGATCGCGTTCTCCGCACTCGACTCGGGCAGGCTCGGCATCGCCGCATGCGCCACCGGGCTCGCGCAGGCCGCGCTCGACGCCGCTGTCGACTACGCGCGGGAACGGCAGACCTTCGGGAAGGCGATCATCGACCATCAGGGGCTGTCGTTCCTGCTGGCCGATATGGCGGCAGCCGTCGATTCGGCGCGTGCGACCTACCTCGACGCCGCCAGACGACGTGACGCCGGACGCGACTACTCGCGTGCGGCGGCCACCGCGAAACTCGTCGCGACCGACGCGGCGATGAAGGTGACGACCGATGCCGTGCAAGTCCTCGGCGGCAACGGCTACACGCGCGAGTTTCGAGTGGAGCGGTTCATGCGGGAAGCGAAGATCATGCAGATCTTCGAAGGCACCAACCAGATTCAGCGCCTGGTCATCGGGCGCTCGTTGGCGAAGTAGAGGCTCACGAGGATGCAGCCGTTCAGCGTCGATCACACCGTGACCGATTGGGTCATGACGCATCGCAGCGAACCGTGGACGTCGTTTCTGCAGTTCATCACCGTGTGGGGCGACACGCTCACGTTGACGCTCGTCGTGATCGGGGTCGCCGTGCTCGCCTGGATGGCGGGGCGGATCGACTTCGCGGCCGTGATCGTCGCCGGATCACTGTCGGGATGGGCGCTGATGTCACTGCTCAAGGTCGCCTTCACCCGCGACCGACCGCCGGTTCAAGACCGGCTCATCGACATCGGCGGGTATTCGTTCCCGTCCGGTCACGCGATGCTCAGCGTCGTCGTCTACGGGCTGACAGTGATCATTCTGCACCGGCAATACCCACGTGTCCGCGAACGCGCGGTATGGCTGCTGGCCGGTCCGATCCTGGTGGGGCTCATCGGATTCAGCCGCATCTACCTCGGCGTTCACTGGCTGAGCGATGTGCTGTTCGGCTGGCTGTTCGGCTGCATCTGGATCGCATTGTGCGTGGCCGCACATGTGCAGATGTCACGGCGCAGACAGGCCGCACGAGCCGCGCAACGACGGCGGAAGGCTCAGTCGAGCCCGTCCTGAGCGCCACGGGAGCCACGCCGCACGGCAGCGCGCTGGACAGTCACCAGTATCGTTCCGGCGACCCCGACGGCCAGCCCTACCCAGCAGACCGTCAACGCGCGGTCGCCGCCCAGATCTGCGGCCCACACCACGATCGTTGCGACGAGCCAGGCGAGCATTCCGACGACGATCACCGGTTCCGGAGCGCGGAGTCGGGCGGGCAGCTCCGGGATCGGTGTCTCATCACTCATGGCTTCAGGGTAGCTTTTTCCCGTGGCGCGTTGACCGCGCACCGAAAGTACCGAGCCTCCGTATGCGAAGGGTGGACCGATGACCGATCCCGCTGGCAAGCCGACCGGCGTGTTGGACCGCTACTTCAAGATCTCCGAACGTGGGTCGACGCTCGCGCGCGAGATGCGCGGCGGCCTCGTCACATTCTTCGCGATGGCCTACATCGTCGTCTTGAACCCGATCATCATCGGCGGCGACGCAGCGACCAACACCAACGTCGACGCCTTCGGACACGCGCTGAACCCCAACCAGGTGACGGCGGTGACGGCTCTGGTCGCAGGCGTCATGTCGGTGCTGTTCGGCGTGATCGCCAACTTCCCGTTCGCGTTCGCCGCAGGGCTCGGCATCAACAGCCTCCTCGCCGTGACGATCGCGCCGCAGATGAGCTGGCCCGCAGCGATGGGCCTGGTGGTGCTCGACGGCATCGTGATCGTCATCCTCGGCCTGACCGGGGTGCGCACCGCCGTGTTCAACGCGGTCCCCAACGAGTTGAAGGCGGCGATCGCGGCGGGCATCGGCGCCTTCATCGCTCTCGTCGGTCTCGCTAACGCCGGGTTCGTCACGCACGGTGCGGAAAGCGGTCCGCCGGTGCAACTCGGTTCCGACGGCTCCATCGCGACCGTTCCGACCATGCTGTTCTGCATCGGCGTCCTGGTGATGGGCGTTCTCGTGGTGCGGAAGGTGCCCGGTGGCCTGCTCCTGGGCATCGTGATCATGACGATCGTGTCGATCGTCGTCGAGGCCTTCCTGGATCTGAAGACCGCAGACCAGGGCGGATGGGCGATGAACGTACCCGGGGTGCCCGACGGCATCGGCGGTCTGCCCGACCTGTCGCTGGTCGGTGACGTCGACCTGTTCGGCGCGTTCACCGGAGCGTTCGAGCATGTCAGCGTTCTGATCGCGTGCGTATTCCTGTTCACCCTGGTGCTGTCGAACTTCTTCGACGCGATGGGCACCATGACCGGTCTCGGTAAGGAAGCCGGCCTCACCGATAAGGACGGCAACCTGCCGGGTATCGGCAAGGCGTTGGCCGTGGAGGGCGTCGGAGCCGTCGTCGGTGGCGCGGCGTCGTCGTCGTCGAACACGGTGTTCGTCGAATCGTCGTCGGGTATTGCCGAAGGCGCGCGGACCGGCTTGGCGAACGTGGTGAGCGGTGTGCTGTTCCTGGCCGCGATGTTCTTCACGCCGCTGTACACGATCGTTCCGATGGAGGCCGTCGCGCCCGCGCTCATCGTGGTCGGTGCGCTGATGATGGGGCAGGTGCGCGAGATCGACTTCGGTCGCTTCGACTACGCGCTGCCCGCGTTCTTGACCATCGTGGTCATGCCGTTCACGTACTCGATCGCCAACGGCATCGGCGTCGGCTTCATCGCGTGGGTGGTCCTGCAGACCGCGCGTGGCGAGTTCAAGAAGGTCCACCCGCTGCTGTGGATCGTCGCCGCTCTGTTCATCGTCTACTTCGCCCGCGGCCCGATCGAGAACTTGATCAACTCGTAGCACCTCTTATCGCCGATCGAGCCCCACGCTGGTCGAGCGGAGTCGACCCCCTCTTACCGCTGGTCGGGCCCCACGCTGGTCGAGCGGAGTCGACCCCCTCTTACCGCCGGGTCGGGCCCCACGCTGGTCGAGCGAAGTCGAGACCCCACTTGCCGCCGGGTCGAGCCCCACGCTGGTCGAGCGAAGTCGAGACCCTCTCTTGCCGCCGGGTCGAGCCCCACGCTGGTCGAGCGAAGTCGAGACCTCCCGCGGCGTCCGGGGATCTCGACTCCGCTCGACCAGCGTGAAGCGGCGGAAGCAGCCCCTAGAAGAACGTGCCGGGGAAGGGCGCATGCTCGACGTCGAACATGCGGGCAAGCAGGGTGAGAGACTCGGCGGAGTCGACGTCGATCCGACCGGCTTCGGAGAAGCCGCGAGCGGGCGCGCCGCCCAGGTACAGGCTCGAAAGCACCGAGATGTCCATGCTCGCATTCGGCGCGGCATCGGTACGTGAGACGGTGGCCCGGCCGTCGACGATGGACATCTGGTACCGGCCACCGCGATCGGAGTAGCCATCAGTCACGTCGAGGACGAGCGTCCCGTCCTCGGAGTACCGCCGCAATTGCAGCGCGTCGACCACATCGAGGATAGAGACCCACAGCGTGTCCGGACGGGCATGGAACGATGCGGCGCGCGCATCGGTGAGCAGGTGGGGGAGCGGGTCGTCCACGGGGATCGACGCGTGGACCGTCGAGATCAGGTCCAGGCTCGTCAGGACGCGCCACAGGTCGTCGTGCGCTTGCGCGGTCACCGCGACGAGGTCGTCGACGAGAGCCGTCCGATCACGGGCGTCGATTCGGTACGCGGCATAGCCGTCCGGGTGCAGCAGATAATGCAGCCCCGAGGTCTGGGAGTTCCGGCGGAAGCTGCGGTCGGCCAGCAGCGACGGCCACCACGCTTCGGGGCGTCCGATCGCACCGCAACGAGCGGCTGCCCACCGCGCGTGGACGGCGGGAACGTGCTCTTCGACCTCCTCGGGAGTGCCGTACCGGACTCGGGAGTCCTCGGGGGCCTCTGTCCGGAAAGACGCGGCCGCCGGTGCGACGTGGACGCGGTGCGCGTACGCCGCGGGCCCGAATCCGAAACGTTCGTAGATGGTGCCTTCGGTCGCCGTCAAGATCGCCAGCGGATGCCCGCCCGCACGCCAGTCGGCGAACTGGGCGTCGATCATCCGTCGCAGGAGCCCGCGACGGCGATGCGTCGCCGACACCGACACCCACGACAGCCCGGCGACCGACGTGATGGCGCCGCCCGGCAGAGTCAACGGCAGGTCGTAGTAGAGGGAGAACGCCACGATCGTCGACGACCCGGGGACGGTCCCGGCGTCGCGGATCAGGTAGGTCGCCTCGTCGGGGACTTTGGCGCGGAACTCAGTGATCTCGTCGCGCGGCAGCGGGCTCGGCAGAGCGAACGCTCTGGCATCCAGGTCGATGATCTCCGGCCAGTCGGCGTCGCTCGCATGCGTCATCCTCAACGTGTCCACGGTGTCCACTCTGCCATTTTGGGTCTGACGGCTCGGGTGTGCCACCGTATTCAAGGTGAGCGAGCCCCTAACCGTCGAGGTCATCGACATCACTGATCCGTCCGACGAGCGGGTCGACGATTTCCGCGATCTCAACTCGGTCGACCGCCGCCCTGACCTGCCTGCGCTGCCGGGAGGCCGTGTCGGCAAGGCATTGGTGATCGCCGAAGGCGTCCTCGTGGTGCGACGGATGATCGCCTCGCGTTTCGCCCCGCACGCTCTGTTCGGAGTGGACCGTCGGCGCGAAGAGTTGTCGGACGCGGCCATGGAGTACGGGATCGTCGAAGGCGCGGGCGGCGTCCCGTTCTATCGCGCGTCCAAAGAGGTGATGGCGGAGGTCATCGGATTCCATCTCAATCGGGGAGTGTTGGCGGCCGCACGCCGACCGGAGACGTTGACTGTTCAGTCGATCATCGAGTCGGCCCGGACCGTCGCCGTCCTCGAGGGCGTCAACGACCACGAGAACATCGGTAGTGTCTTCCGCAACGCCGCGGGACTCGGCGTCGACGCGGTGGTCTTCGGAGCCGGTTGTGCCGACCCCCTCTACCGCCGCTGTGTCCGCGTCTCGATGGGGCACGCGCTGCTGGTGCCGTTCGCTAAGGCGGAGAACTGGCCCACCGACCTCCAACTTCTGCGCGACAACGGCTTCCAGACCATCGCGTTGACTCCCGGAGAAGGGAGCGTGCCGCTGCGCCAGGCCGTGCGAGCAGAGAAGCTGGCGTTCCTCGTCGGCGCCGAGGGGCCGGGCCTCAAAGAGCACACGATGCGGTCATGCGATGTCCGCGGCCACATCCCGATGAGCCGGGGCACCGACTCTCTCAACGTCGCTACGGCAGCAGCCGTGGCGTTCTACGAGGCGTTGAGCCGCTAGCGCCCAACAGGGCCGACAGCGCTCAGCTGGTGCGGGACCTACAGGCGTCCGCGGAAACCGAAGTAGCGAGAGATCGGACCGGGTGCCCTGGGCACCCTCTCGCGATCGGTGTCCGGTGGGGAGGTGACGGCGAGTGGCGTCGTCGTCTCCGGGTCCACAGGCGCCCCGTTCTGAGGTGTCCCGTTGACAGGCTGCTCATCGACCGGGGCTGGGGCGGGTGTCGGCACCGGAGCGGGGTCGGGACGCACCTGTGACGCAGGCGTCGCCGAGGAGTCGGCGGGCAGAATCCGGTAGGCGTACATCGGGATTCGGGCAGGCTCGGTGTCACCGTCGCCGGGCGGCGGCGTGAACCGGAAGCCGAGCCACTGCCGGTTCGCCTCCTCCGCAAGTTCGGCGGGATGGAACGGCAGATCGAGCGGGTCGGGTTCCGCGCCCGGGAGGTACTGGAGCGGTCGTTCACCCGCCCAGAACGGACTCTCGAAACCGAACGGGACACCGTGGTCGGCGTGGATCGTGTCGGGTGACGCCGCGAACGCGCGTTGCAGCCGTCCGTTCTCCCACCGCGCGAACACGCCGGTGTTGGTCTCCGGATTCAACGACAGGAGCAGTACCGTCCAGCCGGGGGCGAGAGCGGTGACGAACTCGGTGAGCTCATCGGGCGACACCGTCGCCAGCGATCGTCCGGCGAGCACCGCGACATCGCCGAAATGCGCGGCGAACAATGTGTCGTCGGCGGCGTCGGGCAGCATCGATAGATCGGCGACGGCGGTCGCGGACGGCACGTCGCCCACGTAGGCGCGGCGCATGAGATCGTCGGTCTGGTTCGGGTCCGCAACGGATCCGCGTCGAAGTTGTTCGGCGGGATCCGGGCAGGCGACGAACCACAGTGTTGTGGTGTGGGCGAACACTTACTCTCCGGGGTGGCTCCGAACGCCCAGTAGGACGTCCTCCCAGGCCGGGACGGTCGGAGTCGCACGCTTTCCGCTGCGATGCCGAGGTCCCTGCCCGCGTTGTCGTTCCCCGTCGCTCGGCTGTGCTGGCGGGGTGTCGTCGAACTCCAATTCCAACGGAGACGACTGTTGTTCCATGATGCGGTCCGCGTTGACGGTGACGTGCTCGTGGCCGTCGGGCAGCACCTCGTGCTGCGGCGCTTCGGGAGCCTCCGGGACCACAGACATCACCGTGCGACGTGAGGACCGTGCCAATTCGGGCTCGGTCAGTTCCACGGCGAGATCGTCCAACGGCTCGGTGATCCCGCCGTGTGATCCGGGCGTGTACCGCCAGTGCGCGAACTCGTTGTTGCCGTTGCTGGGCCACCCGACCTGGACGACCCACCGGCCGTCCTCGGGGCGCCATGCGTCCCACGACGCGTCCGCAGCTGAATTGCCACGCAGCGTGATGCACTCGGCGACGAGCTCGCCGAGCGTGTTCAGACTGGGCCCGTCGATGCCCGCCGGATGCGACGCGCGCGCCAGTTCGGCGGCGCGTGACCGTTCCAGAAGGACCGGGTGGGCGAAGCGGTAGATCTTCTCGGGCCGTTCGCCGGTCACGTCGGCGAGCTCGTCGACGGTGGCTCCGGCCCGGACGCGGGCTTGGATCTCTCTGGGGCTCAACATGATTCCCGGTTCTGTCGGAACCTCTGGAGTCGGTACGGGGGGAGCGAGGGCGTCGCGAAGCGTGTGGTCGACAGCCAACGCGAACTCCTCACCGGACTCGGTGTCGACACAGATCACTGTCCCGTCAGGATCGACGCGTTGCGCCTTCAGCTTTCGCACTCGATCGATCCTCCTCTGCGTCCCCACGTACGCGGATATCACTTTCAGCGTAAATCACTGCGGGGCCAGACGAGTGAGGGACACGCGGACTGGTCCACGTGTCCCTCATCTACCTGCGTATTAGGTTCGCCAGATCAGAGTTTGCCGACCACGTGGTCGATGCATTCGGTCAGCTTCTGCACGTCCGACGGATCGATTGCCGGGAACATCCCGACGCGCAACTGGTTGCGACCGAGCTTCCGATACGGCTCGGTGTCGACGACGCCGTTCGCGCGGAGAATCTTGGCGACGGCCGCGGCGTCGACGGAATCGGCGAAGTCGATGGTGCCGACCACCTGGCTGCGGTGCGCCTCATCCGCGAACGGCGACGCGTAGGCGCTGGCCTGCGCCCACGAGTAGAGGATATTGCTCGACTCGGCGGTGCGGCCGGTGCAGAAATCCAGGCCGCCGTTGGCGTTCATCCACTCGATCTGGTTCGCGAACAGCAGCAGCGAGCCGACGGCAGGCGTGTTGTAGGTCTGATTCTTGGCGCTGTTGTCGACGGCAGTCGGCAGCGACAGGAACTCGGGACACCACCGGCCCGAGGACTTGATCTCCTCGACGCGCGCGAGGGCGGCCGGGCTCATGATCGCGACCCACAGTCCGCCGTCGGACGCGAACGACTTCTGCGGCGCGAAGTAGTAGACGTCGGTCTGGGCGATGTCGACGGGCAGTCCGCCTGCGCCGGAGGTGGCGTCGATGGCGACCAGCGCGTCACCTGCGTGCTCAGGGCGCAGGACCGGAACGGCGACACCGGTCGACGTCTCGTTCTGGGCCCAGCCGATGAGGTCGACGCCCTCGACGTCGGCGGCAGTGATCGCGGCCGGGTCGGGTGCGGTGCCCGGATCGGTCGAGATGACCTTCGGGTCGGCCAGGAACGGGGCCTTCTTGGTGACGGCCGCGAACTTGGACGAGAATTCGCCGTAGGTCAGGTTGAGGGCGCGCTCGCGCACCAGGCCGAATGCTGCGGCGTCCCAGAATGCGGTGGTGCCGCCGTTGGAGATGACGACCTCGTACCCGTCGGGCAGCGAGAACAGGTCGGTCAGTCCGCTGCGGATGGCGCCGACCACGTTCTTGACGGGCGCCTGGCGGTGACTGGTGCCGAACACCGATGCGCCCGTGTCGACCAGGGACTGCAACTGTTCGGGGCGGACCTTCGATGGTCCACAGCCGAAACGGCCGTCGGTGGGCAGGAGGTCGGCGGGAATGGTGATCGCAGCGTTCTCGGTCATGGTGAGCATCGTAGAACGACGACCCGACCCGGGCCGATTCGGATCGATGAGCATCCGACGATTGCTCTATGAACAGAACAGATGAGTCGAGCGGGTCGGCACCCGGCGGCAGGACTCTCCCACATATGGACACCCGACCCAAGAATCGGGGGTTTGGCGCCGCATATGTGAGATTCCGGCCCGGGCCGGTGGGCTACCTAGACGTCGGGTGATGCCAGGGCGAGGGGTTCGACGGCTTCGGTGAGCGTGTTCAGGAACGAGTCCTCGCCCCACGTGTTGATCTTCCAGAGCACGGCCTTGCTGCCGCCCGAGGTGATCGCCGAGACGAAGATCCTCGACTCGACCCCGACGATCGTCACATTCATGGCGACCCGGTTGCCGCCTGCGGCGCTGTATCGCTCGTAGACGCGGACGGCGCACCGGAGGTTCGTGCCCGTCGGCTCGATGCTCGAGCCGTCCTCGTATGACGCGGATGAACTGGCCCGCATCACTGCGTTGTGGACGATGTCGACGACGGTGTCGAAGTCTCCTCGAAAGACGCGTTCGTACTTGGCCATGCGTTGCAGTCTGCCTCGCCGATCAGTCGGGGTCGGTCGTTCGGTCGAATTCCGCGGTGCCCGACACCGCCGCGGTCATGTCCAGGGCCGCGGCAAAGCGCTGAATGAGGGGGCCGACGCCGACTGCGTAAAGGACGGTGCCGATGCCGAGGGTGCCGCCGAGCGCGAACCCGATCGCAACCACCGTCACCTCGAGCACCGTGCGCACGGTCCGCACCGACCATCCCGTGCGGGCGACGAGCCCGGTCATCAGGCCGTCGCGCGGGCCGGGGCCGAAGCGTGCCCCGATGTAGAGGGCCGTCGCGAACGCGTTGAGGACGATGCCTGCGGCCATAATCGGCACGGCGACCTCCCAGCGCGGCGCGAATGGAAGGTGCGGGGCGACGAGGTCGAAGACGACACCGATGACGATCACGTTCGAGACGGTGCCGAGGCCGGGGATCTGCCGCAGTGGGATCCATGCGAGCAGTGCGGCGGCGCCGACGATGATTGAGACGACACCGATCGACAGGTGCACGTGTTCGGCCACACCCTGGTGCAAGACGTCCCACGGAATGTTCCCGAGCCCGGCCCTCAAGACCATCGCCATCGACGCGCCGTACAAGGCGAGCCCGGCGTACAGGCTTGTGAGGCGGGCGACGAGACGCCACCCGCGGCGGCCTTGCCCGGGCGCGCAGAGAGCGTTGCGACGTGATGGGGTCGTGGAAGCCATGCCGACGATAGTGGTCCCTACTGGACTTGGAATCTATAGCCAGTTGTCCGATACTGGCCTGGTGGCCATATCGCGAAGCGAGCTGACTCCGACCGGTGCCATCGGCGCGCACGCGCTGGCTCGACGTCTCGGGCCCTGGCGACCGGCCGGTCCGCGGCCGGCGTATGCGGCACTGGCCGACGCGGTGCGAGTCCTGCTCCTGGACGGTCGGGTCTCGGTGGGGACGGCGGTGCCGAGCGAGCGAAGTCTGGCCGAGGTGCTCGACGTCAGCCGGACCACCGTCGCGGGCGCGTATGCCGCCCTTCGCGACACCGGCCACCTGCAGTCGCGTCAGGGTGCACGCAGCGTGCTCGTGCTGCCCGTCGACATGCCGGCCGAACCGTTCGACCACGGCGACGAAGCCGATGTGTGCAGGCTCAACATCGCGGCGCCGTCGGCGCCCGACCAGGTGGTGCACGACGCGTTTCGTTATGCGCTCGAGTGCGCGCCGGCCTATCTGTCGGGTGCGGGTGTGTACCCGAGTGGTCTGCGCGTGCTGACCGAGGTCGTCGCACGTCGGTACAGCGAGCGGGGGCTGCCCACGCGACCCGAACAGATCCTGGTGACGGCAGGCGCGCAGCACGCGTTGCGCGTCGTTCTCGACACCCTCGTCTCGCCAGGGGAGTCGGTCGTCGTCGAGCAGCCGACGTACTCGGGGACCCTTCAAGCGCTCGCCCGTCATCGCGCACGGGTCGTCGCACTGCCGCTCGACACCAGCCACGGCTGGGACCTCGACCACCTCGAGTCGATTCTTCGGCTACAACGCCCTGCGCTGGTCTGCATGAACCCGGATTTCCACAATCCGACCGGACTGCTGCTCGCCGCCGACGGACGTCGTCGCCTCGGAGAACTGTCGGCCCGGTACGGGGTTCCGATCGTGATCGACGAGACCGTCGTCGAACTGGGCCTGGACCGTGCCGCTCCGGCGCCGGTCGCAGCGTTCGCATCGCGTCGGGCGCAGGTCATCACGATCGGCTCCGTGAGTAAAACAGTGTGGAGCGGTCTGCGCGTCGGCTGGATCCGGACCGAGGCTCCACCCGATCCGTTCGCCGTCGCCCGCTACGACCTCGGTATCAGCGGTTCGGTGATGGACCAGCTCGCTGCGGCGTACGCCGTCGACGAACTGGCGAGCTTCCTGCCTGGGCGATTGGACACGCTCCGTGCACAACGAGCCGTGGCGCTCGACGCGCTCGGCGACGCGCTACCCGATGCGGTGATCACGCCGGGCGGCGGCGGGCTGTGTCTGTGGGTGAGGTTGCCGCGTCCGGCAGCGACCGCGACCGCGGCAGCCGCAGTGGGACTCGGGGTGCGACTGACGCCGGGAAGTGGATTCGCGCCGGACGGCGGTTTGGAGAACTATATTCGGATCCCCTACACGTTGGGATCGGACGAACTACGGCGTGGGATCGACCTCGTCGGCCGGGCATACCGGCAGGCGATCGGGTCGGGGGCGGAGCCAGGGGAGGACGAGACCGGTCTGCCCGGGCGACTGGCGGTGTGACCGACAGTGGCCGTCTGATTCGGCGCGAGAGAAGCAGGAATATCATCGGATCTTGTGAACGGGCAGGTCGAATTGCAGAACATGAGGGTCGGTTACGGTGCGGACGACGCGACGGGACGCGACGGTGTCGCCGAGAACCTCGATGTCGCGTGGTTGACGGGTGATCCGCCGTGGCGCGCCCTGTTCGAGTCATGGTTCGCCGCGGCGGTCGACGCGGGCGTCACTGAGCCGAATGCGATGATCGTGGGCACGGTCGACGCGGACAGTCGGCCCGCAACGCGCACCGTTCTGTGCAAGGGCGTCAGCGACGACGGGATCGCGTTCTTCACCGGCTACGACTCCGACAAGGGGCGGGCGATCGCTGCGAATCCGTATGCGTCGGCGACGTTTCCGTGGATTGCGATGGAACGGCAGGTCCACGTGCGCGGCCGGGTCGTGAAAGTGCCCGCCGAAGAGACCGCGGCGTACTGGAATTCGCGTCCGCGCGGATCGCAGGTGTCGGCGTCGGCGTCGGATCAGTCGCGACCGATCGAGTCCCGCGAGGCGTTGGAGATGAAGGCTGCGCGCCTCGCCGAGTCGTTGGACGAGGCGGGGTCGGTTCCCGTGCCGTCCAACTGGGGCGGCTACCGGATCGTTCCCGACATCGTCGAGTTCTGGCAGGGGCGCGCCGACCGACTGCACAACCGGGTGCGGGCCGTGCGCGCAGGCGATTCGTGGCACGTCGAGCGCCTGCAGCCGTAATCGTGGCGGCACGACCCTGATGGCGCGACTACTCGCCGACACCACCCCGCTGAAGAACAAGAACTTCAGCCGTCTGTGGTGGGCCAACATCGTCACGGTCATCGGCGCTCAACTGACCGTCGTCGCGGTGCCCGCCCAGATCTACGCGATGACCGGCAGTTCGGCGTACGTCGGACTGACTGGTGTCTTCGGCCTCGTGCCGCTCGTCGTCTTCGGGCTGTGGGGCGGAGCCCTGGCCGACACATTCGATCGTCGGCGCATCCTGATCGTGACGACTCTCGGACTCATCACGACGAGTGTCCTGTTCTGGGCGCAGGCGGCGGCAGAGTGGAACAACGTCTGGATCCTGCTGTGCGTCTTCTCGATTCAGCAGGCGTTCTTCGCCGTCAACCAGCCCACGCGCACCGCGGTGCTGCCGCGAATCTTGGCGAAGCACGAACTCCCGGCGGCCAACTCGCTGAACATGACGGTGATGCAGGCCGGTGCGATCGCCGGTCCGCTGGTCGGCGGCGCGCTGATCCCGGTCCTCGGATTCTCGCTGCTCTACCTCGTGGACGCGATCTTCCTGTTCGCTACGTTGTGGGCGGTGGTCGCGCTGCCCGCGCTCCCACCGCAACTGCCCGAGGGGCGCAAGCCGAAGACTCCGGGCGTCAGGTCTGTGGTGGACGGTCTCGTCTACTTGAGAACGCAGCCGGTGCTGTTGATGTCGTTCGTCGTCGACCTGATCGCGATGATCTTCGGAATGCCGCGCGCCCTGTTCCCCCAGATGGCGCACGAAGACTTCGGTGGCCCGGGCGACGGCGGCGTCGCATTCGCGTTGCTGTTCATCGCGATTCCGCTCGGTGCCGTGGTCGGCGGCGTGCTGTCCGGATGGGTGTCCCGGGTCCAGCGGCAGGGGCGAGCGGTGGTTCTGTGCATCCTGGTGTGGGGTGTGTCGATCACCGTGTCCGGTGGCCTTCTCCTGTTCGCGAACGGTTCGCCGCTACCCGTCCTGCCGTTGGTCGTCGTCGCGCTGATGATCGGCGGTGCCGCCGACATGGCCTCGGCGGCCTTCCGCCAGACCATGCTGCA
>NZ_JBQEDL010000056.1:0-16614 GCF_052106715.1 Gordonia sp. (in: high G+C Gram-positive bacteria) | reverse complement strand
TCCACCAGGTGGCGTACGTGGAGAACTTGTAGCCCTTGGTGTAGTCGAACTTCTCGACCGCACGGATCAGGCCGAGGTTGCCCTCCTGGATGAGATCCAGGAACGCCATTCCGCGTCCGGTGTAGCGCTTGGCGAGCGAGACGACGAGTCGGAGGTTCGCTTCGAGTAGATGGTTCTTGGCGCGGTTTCCGTCACGCGAGATCCACGACAGGTCACGGCGCTGAGCGACGGTGAGCTTCTCCCCGGACTCCATGATGCGCCGCATCCGCTCCGTCGAGAACAGACCGGCCTCGATGCGCTTGGCGAGTTCGACCTCCTCCTCGGCGTTGAGAAGGGCGACCTTGCCGATCTGCTTGAGGTAGGCGCGAACCGAGTCGGCCGAGGCGGTGAGCTCAGCGTCCTTGCGCGCCTGGCGGAGTGCTTCGGACTCCTCTTCGTCCCACACGAAGTCACCCGACTTGGCTTCCTCGTCGGTCTTCGTCTTGGCTTTGGCCTTGCCTTTGCCCTTGGCTGGCTTTTCGCCGTCGACCACCAGCTCTTCGTCGGCGAGGTCGATGTCGGCGTCGTCGACGTCGTCGAGGTCTGCGGTCGCCTTCTCGAGGTCGGCGTCGTCGACTCCGGACGACGGGACCGGCTTGGCGGCTGCCTTCTTGGCAGGCGCCTTCTTCGCTGCCGCCTTCTTGGCGGGAGCTTTCTTCGCCGCCGCCTTCTTGGCAGGAGCTTTCTTCGCTGCCGTCTTCTTGGCGGGGGCCTTCTTGGCGGGGGCGGAGTCAGCTGCGGGGGCGGTCTCGCCTGCTGCTTCGACGGATGCGTCGGGTGACTGTGTGGTTGCCACGTACAACCTTTCGACTGTTCTCACGTGCGGCACGGCTACGCGCATCCTGAAACAGGACGTGATGCCGTGGGCGAAGGGGCTAGAGGCTTCGGTGCGGGACCGATGTGTTCCATTGTAACTCTCGTCGCTGCGAAGCTCACATGCGCAGACCCTCGTCAACGGCCATCGCAGCGCCTACTATGCCCGCTGTGTTGCGCAGATTCGCCGCGATGACCGGCGTGTCGACGGTCAGCATCGGGATCCAGACGTCGGCCTTCCGGCTGATGCCGCCGCCGACGACGAACAGGCTCGGCGAGAAGATCTGTTCGTAGTGGGCGAGGACCCGGGAGACCTTTCCTGACCACTTGCGATACGACCAGCCGCGGTCTGCGCGGACCTTTGCCGACGCCCGCGCCTCGGCGATCCGCCCGCCGACTTCGAGGTGGCCGAACTCGGTGTTCGGGACGAGTACGCCGTCATGGAAGAGCGCCGATCCGATGCCGGTTCCGAATGTCAGGAGGATCACCGTGCCGTCGTTCAATCCGCGCTCGCCGCCGAACCGGACTTCGGCGAGTCCCGCGGCATCGGCATCGTTGAGTCCGGCAACGTTGCGTCCGCCGAGGTGTCTGCCGAACAGGTTCTGGATGCCGGCGCCCTTCCACGAGGGGTCGATGTTGGCCGCTGACCGCACGACGCCGTCGCGCACCACGCCCGGCACGGTGATGCCGACGGGGCCGGCCCAGCCGAAGTGGTCGGTGATCTCCCGGCATGTCCGGGCCACTGCGTCGGGAGTCGCCGGCTGCGGAGTGTCGCGCCGGAGACGGTCGCCGACGAACGATCCGGTGCGCAGGTCGACCATCGCGCCCTTGACCCCCGACCCGCCGATGTCGATCCCGAACCCGAGGTGTGGTGACGGGTCGTGCGTGCTGTCGGCTCCGAGGTAGGAAACGCGCCCGAGTGCTGCGCCGGACGATGCGTCGGTCATCGGTGAATTCACTTTCGTGAGAGCGGACTATCGGGGGACCTGGAACGCCGGCGTGACCGGCGACTCCTGTCGGTTCGGACACAGTCTCCTCTGATCGGCAACTGTAGGGTACAGACGGCCCACCGTAGACTCGTCTGCGTGACCAGTTCTACCGACCGCGCCCCAGATCGTGCAGAGGAACTCGCCGTCGTCGCCCGCCGCGTCGCGGAGACAGCGGCCCGTCATGTCCGAGTCCGCCGATCCGAATTGTTCGCGCCGTCGGGCACCCGATCGCACGATACGTCGGTGAGCGCCAAGTCGACACCGACCGACCCGGTGACCGTCGCGGACACCGAGACCGAAGCACTGGTCCGACGACTCCTGCAAGAGGAGCGTCCCGGCGACGCGATCCTCGGCGAGGAGGAAGGCGGCAGCGTCGCCGTTCCCGACGGTGTCCGGTGGGTCGTCGATCCGATCGACGGCACCGTCAACTTCCTGTACGGCATCCCGGCGTACGCGGTCTCCGTCGCCGCGCAGATCGCTGGGCGGTCGGTCGCGGGCGCGGTCGTCGACGTCGCGCGGGAGACGACCTACTGGGCGTGGACCGGTGGCGGATCGTATGCGTGTGCAGGTAGCGAACCGGCACCGCACGGCGAGCCGATTCGCTTGCGCGCCAACCCGATCGATGACATCGGCCTGGCCCTGGTCGCGACCGGGTTCGCGTACAACGCCAGCCGACGGGCTCAGCAGGGTGTTCTCATGGCCCAGCTGCTTCCGCGGGTGCGTGACCTGCGTCGTATCGGTGCAGGCGCGCTGGATCTGTGCATGGTCGCTTCCGGAGCGGTCGACGCACACATCGAGCACGGACTGAGCCCGTGGGACTGGGCTGCGGGCGGCCTCATCGCGGCGGAAGCCGGCGCCCACGTGGTGCTGCCGCCTGCCGATTCACGATCGAGCGACGGCGACGCCACGATCGCCGCGGCTCCCGGGATAGCCGCCGACTTCCTGTCCGTTCTCGAGGAGATCGGGGCCGTCGGCCCGCTCGCGGAGTGATGCGCGCGGGACGGGCCGACCGCTCGGTGAGCAGACTCGTGGGTGTCAGCAGGGCTGGCCGTGTACGGCGTCGAGCAAGGATGCATCGACCGGCGACTGCTTCTGCTTCGGAGCGGCCACGCGGAGCGCCTCGATGGCGGCCTGGGCGTCCTGGCTCGGCTGTGTCGTCGTGTAGTACTCGCCGAGCGCGATGTCGACGTCGGGACCCTTGCGGCCGTCGTTGACGAGTTGTGCGCAGGGTGCGATCAACCACGCGGCCGCTGCTGCGGCCTGGCCGTCCTGCCCGAATCGAATCTGGGCGACGCAGTGTAGGTCGCGGTCGGTGTAGAGGGTGTCGTCGCCGTACGCGGGTTGGGCTGCGCGGTAGCCGAGCGACGTCAGGTCATCGCTCACCGATTGGGCGGAGCCGCGTTCGGCTGCCGCGTTCAGCACTCGCACGCTGAACGTCGAGAGGGGTGCAGGGCCGACGCTCAGCATGTCGCTGTTGCTGACTGGGGTCAGCTTGGCCGAATCGGCGATGTTGCAGTCGGTCGGATAGGACTCGGGCTCGTCGCCGGTGAACACGAAGATCCAGCCGGCGACGGCTGCGATCGCGAAGATAGTGATGACGACCAGTCCTGGGCGCAGATTGCGACGGAGAAACGGTCGCCCCTTCGCATCGGTCGTGTAACCGGTGGCGATTTTCGAGACCACGTCGCTGAGCACCTTCTTCCGTGAGGGGAGATCGGCACCACTGTAATCGCGCGACACGCGTCCGGCCGTGGTGGCGCGCCGGATTGACGTCCGTGGGATCCGGCCAGGGCTTCCCGCGACGCACTTTCCGGCGATCTGCCGGGCCCGCGGAAGACGATGGTACTGGCGCTGTTGACACAGGATGGTCCATCACCTAAAGTACGGGCGCCCAAGGTCATAACGAATGGGACTCTGAGATGGTGTGACGGGCCACAAGTGCGTCGCCCCAGCAGGATTGGCCTACCGGGAATAAACCAGGTGAGTTCAGCGATGAACGACCCGGACATCAGCAATACGACATAAGACTCAGGCAGGCACACAATGGCAACTGACTACGACGCGCCGCGACGGACCAACGACGACGATCTCGCCGAGGATTCGCTCGAAGAACTGAAGGCGCGCCGCAATGAGGCGCAGTCCGGTGACGTCGATGTCGACGAAGGCGACACCGCCGAGTCGTTCGAACTGCCGGGTGCAGACCTCTCCGGCGAGGAACTCTCCGTGCGAGTCGTCCCCAAGCAGGACGACGAGTTCACGTGCACCAGCTGCTTCCTCGTCTACCACCGCAACCGGTTGGCCGAGCAGCACGGAAACGAACTGATCTGCGTCGACTGCGCATGAGACACGACGCGCACTAGGGGCAGAGCGGGACGCGCTCGCTCCAACGATGACGCCGTACGGGGATCAGCCCTGTGCGGCGTCCTTCATCTTCAGAGCTTCGAGCACCTTGTCCGGATGGCGGGTGGAGACGAGCCAGTAGGGGGTCGGATCGTCGGGGTCGTCGAGGACCACCAGGACCATCGACTTGATCCAGGCTCGGTGCATCAAGAACGCAGCCGGATCCAACTGGCGACCCATCGCCGCGCTCTTGGCTGACGGCGCGATCGCCGCACCACGGGCGATCACCTCGCGCGGGAGCACAGCCTTGTGTGCGCGCAGCGCGCCGTCGGCGTCGACGGAGACCTCCGTGCGTCCCATCGACCAGATACCCCAGCCGAGCAGGACGGCGAGGACCGGGTACGCCGCCCACGTCCAGGCCTGGTCGTAACCGGCGAGTTGGATCTCGTAGCCGAGCAACGCGGTCACCGCCGCGCCAGCGAGCCACCACCACCACGGCGTGGTGAGGTGTTCGGTGTATCGATTTCCGCGTGCGGAGCCGGTCTTGGGAGATTCGGTCACACGGTCAAGGTTAGTCGGAGGGTCGGCTAGTACTCTGCGGGGGTGACCACGCAGACCTCCCCGGACAACCCGTCTGACACCTATCCGCCGCTGCGGATCAAACGACTCGACCCGAGTCTCCCGCTGCCCGCACGCGCCCACCCGGACGATGCAGGCATCGATCTGTTCGCGGCGACCGACCTCGAACTCGCGCCAGGCCGACGACAACTCGTCGGAACCGGCATCGCGGTGGCCTTGCCGGTCGGCACCGTCGGGCTGATCCATCCGCGTTCGGGTCTCGCCGCTCGGGCCGGCCTGTCGATCGTGAACACTCCGGGAACCATCGACGCCGGATACCGCGGCGAGATCAAGGTCTGCTTGATCAACCACGACCCCGACACGTCGATCACCATCGGCCGTGGCGACCGGATCGCCCAACTGCTCGTCCAGCGTGTCGAGTTGCCCGATGTGCTCGAAGTCGATGAACTCGATGACACCGAACGTGGCGCAGGCGGATACGGCTCAAGTGGCGGCCACGCGATTCTCTCGGACGGGAAGGCACAGCGATGAGTGAGACGAACCAGATCGGCGAGGCGGGCGGCCCGTACGACATCGACGATCTCGTGAATTCCCCGGAAGACCTGGCGAATTCACACCTCGACCTGGGGTCGGTACTCATGCCCGTGGTCGAAGGCGGACAGGTGACCGTCGAGATGTCGGCCGACCACACTCCGGAGGCCGTCTACCTCGTGACGCCGGTCGGGCGGATCGGCATCCACGCCTTCGCGGCGCCGCGCAGCGGTGGCCTGTGGCGCGAAGTGGTCCGCGAACTCGCGGAGTCCCTGCGGTCCGACGGCGCGAGCACCTCCATCGAGGACGGTCACTGGGGGCGCGAGGTCGTCGCTCGCGTCACCGGTGGCGTTCACCGCTTCATCGGTGTGGACGGTAATCGGTGGATGGTGCGGTGTGTGGCGAGTGGCCCGGAGGAATCCGATGAACAGCTCGGGCAGTTGGCCCGCGCCGTGCTCGCCGAGACAGTCGTCCGGCGAGGCGACCAGCCGTACCCGCCGCGCGACGTTCTACCGATCGTTCTCCCACCGGTCCTTGCTGAGCAGGTCGCGGCCGCGCAGCGCGAGCGTGCCGCAGAGGAGGCCAGTGAGCCGACTTCTCAGCCGTTGACCGACTCGCCGTCGGCCTCGCGGACCTCCTCACCGATACCGACAGAGGACGGCCCGGAGGACGTGCACCCGCGTGGTGCGGTGGCGCAGAGCGCCAGCGCGACGGTGTTCAGTGAGGCGCCCGATGCGCTCGACGACGATCCGGATGCGGTGCCGGCCGCCGCTCCGGCTCTCGATGAAGGGGTATCTGTCGACGGAAACCCCGCTTTCAGCGACCCCGCAGTCGATGACCGCGACGCCGACGAGTCGGAGGCACCGCCCGCGCCGTCTCAGGGATCGGCGTTGTCTCGGCTGCGTAATCGGCGGCGCAGCCGCTAACTGCCTTCTCGGGCGGCGGCCAACGCCGCCCAGCAGGCGTCGCCGAGAAGGTGTTCGGCCGGACCGAACTCGCGCAACGGCGCCTCGGCGACGGCGGCCCGAGGCGCGGCCTGCGCCCACGAGCGACCCACGTCGGCGTCGTGCAGGGGATCGTCAGGGGCGACGGCCACTCCCAGCGGCGCGGTGAGTCCGGCGACGTCGACGAGCGTCGGCCCGACGAATGTCGACGCCGCCCGCAGTTGAGCGACGAGCCCCCGCGGGTGCAGGGCTCGCCACGATCGTGAGAGTTCGGAGCCAAGCCATGCGGGGCTCGTCGAGACCATGGCCTCGACGGTTGCCTCCAGACCTTCGTGCTCGAGGCTGTCGGCAGTGATCCGAGCCGACAGCGCGGCCAGGCAGTCGCCCGGCGGACCCGACCATGGAGGCAGGGCGGCGAGCACTCCGTCACACTGGGCGGCACGCGCCGCATCGCACGCCCAGCGGACGGCGATCGCCGCTCCGATGGATACACCTCCGACAATCACTCGATCGCCCCGCTCGGCGATCGCATCGATCCTGGTCAGGTAGCTCTCTACGAGGTCTGCTCGGGGTTCGAGGCATTCGATGAGAGCGCCCGCTGCCCGTGCAACAGGGCCGAACACCCGCGCCGCGTAGTCGGCGTCCGAACCTGTGCCAGGCATCACGATCACGGTGGTCATACGACCATGGTGCACGGGGCGTAGGGTGAGGGACGCAAGCGAGTCACTACTAGCGAGCCACTATTGGCAAGCCACTGATGCGGTGCCCGGAGGTTGGGGATGGCGAACACAGGTCTTCTTAAGCGGTTGGGCAAGATGCTCACCGAAGACCTCGAGAACGTCGAAGACGAGCGAGTACAGCGCGAGTCGGCGGCGGCGAACGCCGAACGTGCGACCGGCGCGCAGTGCGCCCGCGACTGCAGCCGAGGTGACGAGGCCGTGATGATCGGCGAGCTCCGCGCCGTCGAAACGTGTTCCCGCAACACGAATTCCGGCGTACGAGCAGAGTTCTTCGACGGGACGGACACCGTCCTCCTCAAATGGATGGGCCGCAACCGGATCCCGGGGATCGAACCGGGCCGCCGCATCACCGTCCGCGGCCGCGTCGCCAACGCTGACGGCATGAAGGTCGTCTACAACCCCGAATACGAACTCCACGCCGTCGACGAATAGGCCGCCGACGTTCAAGCGAGGACGAGGCTCGTTCCGAGCGCGACCAGCCCGACGACCTTGATCAGCTCGAACCCCACGTACCAGAGGTGGGCGTGACTGCGCTCGGGCGGGAGATCGTCCGGGGACGCGAGGACCGCGTCGGCCCGTCGGGACAGCGCCGGTCGGATCGCGGCGATCTGAATGATCAGGGCTGCGACAACGACACAGACCGCGGTGAGTGCGGAGCCCGACCAACCGTCTCCGACGATAACCGCGACGACGATCGCGATCGCCCACACCGCTTCGACCGTGTTCAGCGCACGGAACACGAGTCGTCCGATGCCGAGGCCGAGCGGAATGGTGACACCGGGTGCCTGGAACTTCAGCGGCGCCTCGATGAACGAGATCGCCGTGACCATGCCGAGCCAGATGAACGTGAGCGCAAGAACGAGTGCGAATGTCGCGGTCACCGGGGGCCTCCAAATACTCTCGAACTATGGGTACCTCGAACTATGGGTACACAGTAGCTAGACGGGAAGTTTCATGGCTCGCTGCAGCTCCTGCTCGACTTCCTCGGGTGCGACGAACACGAGTTCGTCGCCGCCTTCGAGGGGGTCGTCGGCCTCGGGCACGATCACGCGCCGTCCGCGAATGATCGCGACCAGCGCGGCGTCGCGAGGCAACTGCAGGCGGCGGACCGCCTTGCCCGCGAGCGGGGTGTCGTCGGGGAGCGTGAGTTCGACGAGGTTGGCCTGTCCCTGACGGAACGTCATGAGTCGCACCAGGTCGCCGACGGAGACGGCCTCCTCGACGAGGGAGGCCAGCATCCGCGGGGTCGATACCGCGACGTCGACACCCCAGTCGTCGTTGAACAGCCATTCGTTGCGTGGATCATTCACGCGGGCGACCACCCTGTTCACGGCGAACTCGGTGGTCGCGAGCAGGCTGACCACCAGGTTGGCCTTGTCGTCGCCGGTGGCGGCGACCATCACGTCGAAGGTCTGCAGGCGTGCGCGTTCGAGGTCGTCGAGTTCGCAGGCGTCGGCATGCAACCACGTCGCGCCGGGGACCGCCTCGACGTCGATGTGGTCGGGGTCCCGTTCGATCAGCGTGACGACATGCTCGTTGAGCAGGAGTTCCCGGGCGATGGCCCGGCCGACGGCTCCGGCTCCGGCGATTGCGACTTTCACGACGACCTCACTCCTGGAATTCGGCGGCCGCGACGGCACGCGCGTTGTCGACGTTCGCGGACAGGGTCGCGACGTACAGTTCGTCGTCCTGCTGGATGACTGTTCGCTGCTCCGGAAGGATCGGCCTGCCGAGACGGTGGATGAACGAGATCCGGGCGCCGGTGCGCTCCTGGAACCGATTCACGTCTACGCCGATCCACGACTCGTGTACGCCGATGACGGCCATCACCAGCGAACCCGAGGGGTCGTGCCATACGGGCGTGGTCGATGTCTCGCCGAGAGCGGCGACGAAGCGTTCGGTGGTCCACGGGACGGTCGCGACGGTCGGGATGCCGAGTCGTTCGAACACTGCGGCCCGCTTGGCGTCGTAGATGCGGGCCACGACTCGGTCCACGCCGAACGTCTCGCGTGCCACGCGCGCGGAGATGATGTTCGAGTTGTCACCCGAGGAGACCGCGGCGAACGAGTCACAGGAGTCGATGCCCGCCTCGGTGAGGACTTCTCGGTCGAATCCGACGCCGGTGACCGTACGTCCGGCAAAGTCGTCGCCCAAGCGGCGGAAGGCGTCGGCGTTACGGTCGATGACGACGACATCGTGCCCCCGGTCGGACATGGCCATGGCCAGGGACGATCCGACGCGGCCGCAGCCCATGATGATCACACGCACGATGGGAGACGATACTTCCCGACGCGGCAAAACGCACCCTGGTGGTATGCCGTCGCCGGACGGCCTACTGTTGCTCCGTGTCCACGATGACGAAGGTGTCGGTCGGCGCGAAGCGCCTACTGCTCGGCCGACCATTCCGCAGCGACCGCCTCGGTCACACGTTGCTGCCCAAGCGAATCGCGCTCCCGGTGTTCGCCTCGGACGCGATGTCGTCTGTCGCATACGCGCCGCAGGAGATCTTCCTGGTCCTGTCGGTGGCCGGGATCAGCGCTTTCGCTTTCGCTCCCTGGGTCGCCCTCGCCGTCGCCGTCGTGATGGTGGTGGTCGTAGCGAGCTATCGGCAGAACGTCCACGCGTATCCGTCCGGCGGCGGCGACTACGAGGTCGCAACCGTCAACCTGGGGCCGAACGCAGGCCTGACGGTCGCCGCGGCGCTGCTCGTCGATTACGTCCTCACGGTGGCGGTGTCGATCACGTCGGCCGCCGAGAACATCGGCTCGGCCATCCCGTTCGTCCATGAGCACAAGGTGTGGTTCTGCGTGCTCGCGATCGCGTTGATCGCAGCAGTCAACCTGCGCGGCATCAAGGAGTCCGGTGCGGTTCTGGCGATCCCGACGTACGCGTTCATCGTCGGCGTCGCCGTCATGCTCGTCTGGGGCTTCGTGCAGATATTCGTTCTCGGTGACAGCGTCGAGGCCGAGACCAGTGCCTATGGCATCGTCGCGGAGAACGACAGTCTCGTCGGCATCGCCATGGTGTTCCTGATCGCCCGCTCGTTCTCCTCTGGTTGCGCCGCTCTCACCGGTGTCGAAGCCATCAGCAACGGCGTGCCCGCATTCCGGAAGCCGAAGTCGCGTAACGCGGCGTCGACGCTGCTGATGCTCGGCGGATTCTCGATCATCCTGCTGCTCGGCATCGTGCTCCTGGCCCAGGAGATCGGGGCCAAGTACGTTCTCGACCCGGCGAAGGATCTGGCCGGGGCGCCCGACGGTTACCAGCAGAAGTCGATCATCGCGCAGATCGCCGAAGCGGTCTTCCACGGATTCCCGCCGGGGTTCTACCTGATCGCGACGGTCACGGCGCTCATCTTGATGCTCGCCGCGAACACGGCGTTCAACGGGTTTCCGGTCCTCGGCTCGGTGCTCGCTCAAGACCGCTATCTGCCGCGCCAGCTGCATACCCGAGGCGACCGTCTGGCCTTCTCCAACGGCATCGTCTTCCTCGCGCTGGTCGCCATCGGCTTCGTCGTCGCATTCGGCGCCGAGGTCACGTCGTTGATCCAGCTGTACATCGTCGGCGTGTTCGTCTCGTTCACGCTCAGCCAGACCGGGATGGTGCGGCACTGGACACGGCACCTCAAGACCGAGACCGACCCCGACGCTCGTGCCCGGATGATCCGGTCCCGGCTCATCAACGCCGTCGGAATGGTCATGACCGGAGTCGTCTTGGTGATCGTCCTCATCACCAAGTTCACGGCCGGCGCGTGGATGGCGATCCTCGCGATGCTGTTGCTGTTCGTGGTGATGAAGCTCATCCACCGGCACTACTCGTCCGTCGAGCGTGAACTCGAGTACGCCGACGAGGGCGGCGACGAAGTCCTGCCGAGCCGGACCCACTCGATCGTCCTGGTGTCGTCGCTTCACCTGCCGACCCGACGAGCACTGCGATACGCGCGCGCCACCCGCCCCGACGTGTTGGAGGCCGTGACCGTCAACGTCGACGACCGCAACACCCGCAGACTGGTCGCCGAATGGGAGGATAGCGACATCGGCATGCCGCTGAAGGTGGTGGCGTCGCCTTACCGCGAGATCACCCGCCCGATCATCACGTACGTGCGCCGACTGCGCAGGGAGTCGCCGCGCGACGTCGTCACCGTGTTCATTCCCGAGTACGTGGTCGGTCACTGGTGGGAGCAGATCCTGCACAACCAGTCCGCGCTGCGCCTCAAGACGCGGCTCCTGTTCGAGCCCGGCGTGATGGTGACGTCGGTGCCATGGCAGCTGACATCGTCGGAGAACCGCGGCAGGCGGATGCAGTCCCAGTACGTCGCGCCGGGCGACGTGCGTCGCGGCTTCACGTCGGAGGACCAGTAGATGCCCGACCTCGACCTCGACGTGACCGGTTACGCCAACGGCGGAGCCGGCGTCGCCCGTCATGACGGGCGGGTGGTCTTCGTGACCGGAGCGCTGCCCGGCGAGCGGGTGCGCGCACGGATCGTCGATGACAACCACGCCTCGTACGCGCGAGCGGCGATCGTCGAGGTCGTCGACGCCAACGAGCACCGCATCGATCCTCAATGCCCGGCGGCCGCCGCCGGAGCGGGCTGCTGCGACCTGTCGTTCGTCGACGCTCCGTACGCCCGGGAACTCGGGGCGAACGCCCTGCACGACGTGCTAACCCGCATCGGACGACTCGGTCCGGACGCTCCGAGGTCGCCGGGCGTCGAGGCGCTCGGCGATCGGCCCGCCGGATGGCGTGTACGGACGCGGCTCGCCGTCGGCGCAGACGGCACCGTCGGTCTTCGCGGCCGAAAGTCCGCAGACCTGGTGACGGTGCCATGCGCGGCGCCGGTACCAGGACTCCTCGACGGCGTCGCCGCCCTCGGCGGCGCTCCCGGCACCGAACTCGTACTCGCCGTCGGGTCGGACGGACGTCGTCACATCGCCGAACTCGCGGCGCCGACCCGAGCTCACAAGCGGGGTAGAGGACGGGACAGGCGAGGTCGTGCTCAACGCGCTCGGTCCGCGCGCACTGCGCCGCGCGCGGTCCGCGCCATCGAAGGCGACGGACATGTCGACTACGCGGTCGGTGATCGGACCTGGTCGATCCCGGTGACCGGCTTCTGGCAGGCGCACCGCAACGCGCCGGCCGTCTACTCGGCTGCGGCCGCCGACCTGCTCGACGCGGTCGGGGTCAGCGGCGACGTGCACCTGTGGGACCTGTACGGGGGAGCGGGCGTATTCACCGCGGCCCTGTGCGGCGCGGGCCGCGGCTTCACGGTGTCCGGCAGCGACATCGTCGACACCGATCCGAGCGCACTCGCCGCAGCCGAACGCACCCTGGCGGACGAGCCGGTACTGACTCACCGCGGCCCGGTCGCCACCACAGTCGCCGACCTCGAACACCCCGACGTCGTGGTCTCCGATCCACCGCGCTCGGGAGCCGGGGCCGACGTCGTCGACGCGATCGTCGCAGCGTCGCCGACCGCCGTCGTGCACGTCGGCTGTGATGCGGCGTCGTTCGCTCGCGACCTCGGCAGATTTGCTGTTCAGGGCTACCGTGTCCGTGAATGGCGAGGATTCGAGGCATTCCCGATGACCCACCACGTCGAAGCCATGGCAGTGCTGACGCGGTAGCCGGGCACGGAATCCGTAGACTGGTCGCGATCATCATTTTTTGAGGAGGGACCGCACATGGGAGTGCTGGATCGAGTGGATTCACCGGCTGATGTGCGGGCGTGCTCGCAGGCCGAACTCGAGCAGCTCGCATCCGAGATCCGCGGATTCCTCATCGAGAAGGTCGCGGCCACCGGTGGACACCTCGGACCCAACCTCGGCGTCGTCGAACTGACGCTCGCGCTCCACCGTGTCTTCTCCTCGCCGGTCGATCCGATCCTGTTCGACACCGGCCACCAGTGCTATGTCCACAAGATCGTCACCGGTCGCAAGGACCGCTTCGACACTCTCCGACAGCGCGACGGCCTCACCGGCTACCAGGACCGCACTGAGAGCCCACACGACTGGGTCGAGTCGTCGCACGCGTCGGCGGCATTGTCGAACGCCGATGGCCTGTCGAAAGCCTTCGAGTTGGCGGCGAAGACCCCGGGCCACCTGTCGGCGGTCGATGAGGACCGGACCGTCGTCGCCGTCGTCGGCGACGGTGCTCTGACCGGCGGCATGTGCTGGGAAGCGCTCAACAACATCGCCGACGGCGACCGTCCGGTCGTCATCGTCGTCAACGACAACGGGCGGTCGTACGCGCCGACGATCGGCGGGCTGGCCAAGAATCTGTCCGCGCTGCGACTTCAGCCCGGTTACGAACGCCTTCTCGCGTCGGGCCGGCGCCGGCTTCGCAAGCTTCCGCTCGTGGGAGATCCCGCCTACGCGATCCTGCACGGCATGAAGAGCGGAGTGAAGGACCTGGTGTCGCCGCAGGCGATGTTCGCCGACCTCGGGCTCAAATACGTTGGCCCCGTCGACGGTCACGACCTCGTCGCACTCGAAGCGGCGTTTCGCCGTGCGAAGGCCTTCGGCGGCCCGGTGATCGTGCATACCGTTACCCGTAAAGGCATGGGGTACGCGCCCGCCGAGGCCGACGAGGCCGAGCAGATGCACTCCACCAGCAAGATGGACCCAGCCACCGGCAAGGCGATGTCCGTCGCAGCGAAGGACTGGACGTCGGTGTTCTCCGACGCGCTCGTCGACGAGGGGGAACGGCGTCCGGAGGTCGTGGCGATCACCGCGGCCATGCCCGGACCGACCGGCCTCGTTCAGTTCGGCGAACGTTTTCCAGACCGCATGTTCGACGTGGGCATCGCCGAGCAGCACGCGATGACCTCGGCTGCCGGCCTCGCGCTCGGCGGCATGCACCCGGTGATCGCGATCTATGCGACGTTCCTCAATCGTGCATTCGACCAGTTGCTGATGGACGTAGCACTGTTGAAGTTGCCGGTGACCCTCGTCCTGGACCGCTCCGGGATCACCGGACCGGACGGGCCAAGCCATCACGGCATGTGGGATCTGTCGCTGATGTCACTGGTTCCCGGCATGCGTGTGGCCGCGCCGCGTGACGCGATCCGAGTACGTGAAGAACTCGCCGAAGCTCTCGACGCCGCCGATGGCCCGACGGCTCTGCGGTACTCGAAAGGCGCTGTCCCCGAAGAGGTTCCCGCACTGAGGCGACTGTCGGACGGGGTGGACGTCCTCGTGGACGGCGGCGAAGGTGGAGCCGATGTGCTCATCGTCGGGATCGGCGCGTTCGCGCGGCTCGCACTCGATGTGGCGGCCAACCTGTCGTCGCACTCGGTGACAGCGACCGTCGTCGATCCGCGGTGGGTGCTTCCGGTCCCCGAATCGATCGCCGTGCTGGCGCGCGATCACCGGTTGGTGGTCACCATCGAGGACGGCGGCGTCCAAGGCGGCGTCGGCGCGGCAGTGGCGCGTGCCCTCGCTGGCGCCGGGGTGTCGACGCCGGTTCGCCAGCGCGGCGTCCCGCAGGAGTTCGTCGCCCACTCGACACGCGAGGAGATCCTCGTCGACTTCGGGTTGACCGACACCGACCTCGCCGAGTCGATCGTGAAAGATCTGACCTAATACCGCCAGACGCGGCTCCGCCCATGCTGTCGGCGACGGCGACGATCAATCGTCGACTGTGCTCAACGCGGTCTCGACGGCGTCGGCTGCGATCTCCACCTGCCACGGACGGGCACCGAGCTCGGCGAGACGCCCGGCGACGTCGACCCCTTCGTGGACGCCGAACCAACACAGGTCACGGACGATCGACGGTGCCAACAGATTCTCAGTCGGCAGACCGACCGTTTCGGCAAGTCCCTTGACAGCCGGTCGTACCGCCTTGGCACGCGCCGCAGGCAACGGATGCTTGGGCTCCCACCGATTGATCGGCGGGACGCCGGTCTGCGGAGCCTTCTTCGGCGGCAGATCGGCATCGGGCAACGTCCGTGCGCGCTCGATGGCGTCCAACCACATGCTCGCCTGCCTGCGTTGACGCGGACCGCTGAACACGGGCAGCGCGGTCAGGTCGGCGGTCGTGCGGGGCGCGGCCGATGCGGCGTTCACGATCGCGGAGTCCGGCAGAATTCGGCCGGGCGCGATGTCACGGCGACGAGCGATCTCCTCGCGCGTGGTCCAGAGTTCGCGGACCATCGCCAGGGCCCTGGTCGACTTCAGATCATGGATGCCCGACGTACGTCGCCATCGTTCGGTCTTGGGTTCGGGCTGGGGTCGAGACAGGACGGCGGCGAACTCCTGCGCCGCCCACTCCTCGCGTCCCGCGTCGCGCAGAGCCGCGTTGACGGCGTCGCGCAGTTCGACGAGGACCTCGACGTCCAACGCCGCGTAATTCAACCAGTCGTCGGGCAGCGGACGGCGTGACCAATCGGCCGCACCGTGCCCCTTGGCGAGTCCGAGGTGCAGGAACTCGGCGACCATTGCCGCCAGATTGACTTTCGGGACGTTGAGGAGGCGGCCGGCGAGCTCGGTGTCGAATACGTTCTCGCAGACGAATCCGAGTTCCCGCAGGCAGGGCAGGTCCTGATCGGCTGCGTGCAGGATCCACTGCGGCCCGGTCATCACGTCGATGACCGGCGCCAGCGCCTCCGGATGGTCGATGGGGTCGACGAGGAAGCTGCCGGATCCGGTCCGGCGCAGTTGGACGAGGTAGGCGCGCTGTGAGTACTTGAATCCGCTCGCGCGCTCGGTGTCGACGGCGATCGGCCCGGTCCCAGCGGCCAGACGGGCGGCGACCGATGCGAACTCGTCCGGCGTCGACACGACCGGGGGCACACCGTCCCGGGGAGTCGTCAGCGCAACGACGGGGATCTCGGCGGCCTGATCTGCGTCGGAATCGGTCACCTAGGCCTCAGATCGAGCCGAGAGCGGCGACGCCTGCGGGCGGCAGACCCGCGACCGAGGCCAGCACGTCGCAGAATGCTTCGAGATGGATCGAGAGGTCGGTTCCGGTCGCTGTCCACGACGCGCGGAGTTCCAACTGGTGGGACTGGGGTGGGCCGGCGATGTCGCCGTAGCGCACCGATGTCGTCGCGGTCACTGTGCCGCCGAGTGCGCGGACCGCAGGCAGGTCGGCGCCGAACGGCGGGGTGGACTCGGTGTCGCCGTCGGACACGCTGAGGGCTTCGGCGAGCCAACTCCACGCGACCTGCGGCAGCAACGGGTCTGCCGCCAACGCGGCCTCGACCTCCGCTTGGATGAACGCGACGAGACGGTATGTGCCGTTCCACGCGTCCTGACCGTCCGGGTCGTACAACAAGACGAGGCGGCCGAACGCGTTTCCCGCCGAGTCGGTAGGCACCAGGTTGGGGTCCGAGACGTCCGGAGGTCGTACTTCGACGCCGAGCGCGTAGCTATAGGGCGCGAGACGCTGTGGGGGACGGATCGAACCGACTTCGATTTCCGGCCGCACCGTCGCCGCATGCAGCGATTGCACGGCGTCGCGGAACTCGGCCGGCTCCGTCGGGGCTCCAGAAGTGGTCACGGCCGTCAGGGTAGGCCGGGTCCAGCCCGGTGTGGCGGAGGCGCGCCGGGATTCCGGGGTGTGAGCGGATCGTCGCGGTCGCGGATGGCACAGTGAACATATGACTACGGTGCGTGCCCGTCGAATCTCGACCGAAATGCC
>NZ_JBQEDL010000055.1:0-16756 GCF_052106715.1 Gordonia sp. (in: high G+C Gram-positive bacteria) | reverse complement strand
CACACCCGAACCCCGTCACCGGAGAACAAACACGGACTTTGCCGAAGCGGCTTCCTAATATACCCCATGGCCGCGGAGTCTTTCAACTCGCCTGCCGGAGAGGGAT
Source organism: Gordonia sp. (in: high G+C Gram-positive bacteria) (assembly GCF_052106715.1). Taxonomy (NCBI): domain Bacteria; kingdom Bacillati; phylum Actinomycetota; class Actinomycetes; order Mycobacteriales; family Gordoniaceae; genus Gordonia; species Gordonia sp. (in: high G+C Gram-positive bacteria). The sequence goes on along the minus strand of NZ_JBQEDL010000055.1, from coordinate 16,650 downwards.
TTCGATGTCTTCGCGGCTGTGCCGCTCGGACTCGAAGAAAGTTACTAGACCGCTGCGGGGAAGACAAATCCGCTGGTCGTCAGCCGATACGTGCGCCTGCGAAGGTCTTCTTACCTCGGCGCAATACCAGCCACCGCCCATGCAAGAGATCCTCGGCTGCCGGGGTCCACCCTGCATCGGTGATCTTCACGTTGTTGACATAGGCGCCGCCCTCGTCGACGGCACGGCGCGCGGCCTTGTTGCCGGTAGCGAGTCCCGAGGCGACGAGTAGCTCGACGATGGTCGGGGTGGCCGCAGTGTCGAACTCGGCGATGCCGGTCTCCGACAGCGCCGCTGACAGCGTGCTCGCGTCGATGCCGTCGAGTTCGGCACGACCGAAGAGCGCTTGGCTTGCGAGTTCGGCCGCAGCGGTCATGTCTGCTCCATGGATGAGCGTCGTGAGCTCGGCGGCGAGTCGCTTCTGCGCCAGGCGCAGATGCGGCTTATCGGCCGTTGCCTGTTCGAGTTCGACGATCTCGTCATGCGAGAGGAAGGTGAACCATTTGAGGTAGTTGACGACGTCAGCGTCCGCGGTGTTCACGAAGTACTGGTACCACGCGTACGGCGACGTGAGTTCGGGGTCGAGCCACACGCTCCCGCCGCCCGTCGACTTACCGAACTTCTTGCCGTCTGCCGACGTCACGAGTGGAACTGTCAGGACGTGGGCGTTCCAGCCGTCGACCTTGCGGATGAGCTCGGCTCCGCCGACGATGTTCCCCCACTGGTCAGAGCCACCGATCTGCAGGACCGCTCCGTAACGCCGGTACAGCTGCAGGTAGTCGTTCGACTGGAGCAGCAGGTAGCTGAACTCCGTGTAACTGATCCCGTCGGACTCAAGCCGTCGTTTGACGGTCTCGCGCGCGAGCATCACGTTCACCGAGAAGTGTTTGCCGACGTCCCGCAAGAACTCGATGGTGCTCATCGGCCCCGTCCAGTCCATGTTGTTCACCAGGACGGCACCTGTCGGTGAATCGTCGATGTCCACGAAACGCTCGAGTTGGCCGACGATTCGTCCGGCCCAGCCCGCGACCGTGTCCTCGGAGTTCATCGTGCGCTCACCGACATCGCGCGGGTCGCCGATCAGTCCGGTTGCTCCCCCCGACAAGACGATCGGACGATTGCCGGCCAACTGAAACCGTCGCAGCGTCAGCAACGGCACGAGGTGCCCTGCGTGCAGGCTCGACGCGGTCGGGTCGAATCCTGCGTAGAGCGAGATCGGACCGTCGGCGAGAGCCTTGCGAAGTGCGTCGAGGTCGGTTGTCTGCGCGATGAGGCCACGCCAGGCCAGGTCGTCGAGAATGTCGTCACTCACCGGCCTGCTCACTTCCCGGCGTCGCAGTGAAGGCTCGGTGTTCCTCATCGGACACGGCCCGCGCGTCGTCGATGAGCATGTCGGGGATACCCAACTCGTCGATCGAGTATGCGACGCGCAGTCGCGGGTTGTACAGTTCGTCGCCTGCGTCGATCAGCTCGCCGAGGTCTTGCGGGCAGACGAGCCGGTCACGGACGACCGGGTCGAGGCGTTGGGCGCGGGTGCTCATGGGTTCTGAGGTTACTCGGGCAGCGCAGTCACTCGAGAGCCCGGGCGGCGGCGTGCGGTGTCGGCGACGACCAGTCGATGGTCTTGGCCGCGCTGGCTGTGTATCGGCGGTAACGGCCGACGCCGTCGCGGTACCAGACCCGCGGACCCGGCTTGGGGATGCCCGCCGCGACGAACTTGCTGGTGATCACCCGGAACGATTCGGAGCGCGGCATCTCGTCGGTGACCCAGATGAGGTCGGGACGCTCGTCGGAAGGCAACGAACCCAGACCGACTCGGAGCGTCGTCGGTGTCACGGACGCCGCCTCCGGTCGGAGGCTGACCACTGCGACCGAAACCTGGGTGCCCGGCGCTCCCACGCCGTAGGCCGCCGCGTGGTCGACGGCCGCGACCTTGGAGAGCGCCTGCTGGATCGGCACCGGGTAGACGACTCCGTGCGCGGTGCGGATGACTGTCTGCGCGGATCCCACGAACCATAGATCGCCGTCTGCGTCAGCGCGGAAGAGACTTCCGGTGACCTCCCACCTGTCGTGCGAACGAAACACGTCGCGTAGGACGAGACCGTTCGAACCGAACCGTTGTGCTGCGTGAGCGACGAGCATTCCGACTTCGTTTGGCGCGGCTTCACGAATGAATCCGCTCGTGGCGTCCACCCGCAACTGCTCGGTGTCCGGGTCGTAGGCCGCGATGCGAACGGAGTTCGTCTCCGGAAGCGCTCGCCCCATCGAGCCGACCTTGTTGCCGTCGACGTTCGCCAGGATCGTCGATCCGTCGGCGGTCGCGAAGAACTCGAGGACGCGGGCATTCGGGAGGACTTCATCGATCTCCGACCAGAGGCCGGTCGACAGGCCTGAGCCCATGAACAGCCGGACGGTGCTGAGCTGTGCCGGATCGAACCTCTCCCCCCGGAAGACGTCCGCGAGCATCGACCACGTATACGAGACGACCGTGACGCCGTAGTGACGGACCTCGAAGGCGAACGTCTCGGGATCGACGCCGTTCGAGAGCGCGATCCTCGACCGTCCCGCGACCGTGGCGCCGAGCGTTGTCAACAGACCGGACGCATGGTGCAGCGGCGGCAGGCAGTAGACGGTATCGCGGTTCGACAATCCAGCAGCGGCCGCCGCACCGAATGCCGACATTGCGAAGCGGTGGTTGGTGATCGACCATTTCGCGACGCGCCCCTGGGTCTTCGTGAAGAGGATGAACGCCAGATCGCCCGCGAGTCCGGGATCGCGGCGGTACCAGACCGGCATCGGAACCTCGTCGGGATCGATCTGCTCCATGTCTACGACATGTTCGCCGTCCGCTCGCTCGATCACGCGGGAGTCGCCGCTGCCACCGCCGAGCACGAGCACGCGGTCGGTGACCGCGGCCGCGACTTCGAGGTGCGTCGGGTCGGTGATGACCGAGTGTGTGTCCGACAGCTTCAACATCTCGGGTAGGTCGTCTCCGGAAGCCAGGATGACAGCTACCGCGCCCAGGCGAGACAACGCCGCGACGACCACCAACGCGGACGGGCGGGTGTCCATCAGGACCCCGATGTGTTCGCCCGGCCGGATACCGCACGAGATGAGGCCGGCGACGACGTTGTCGATACGCGTATTTACCTGTTCGTGAGTGAGGACTCGTTTCTCGAACAGGAACAGTTCGTCGTGTGGCGTGCGACGTTCGTTCTCACTCATCAGCTTCGCGAGCGAGATACGGGTCGACGGTTGGATCTGACCGAGACGGAACAGTCTCGGGACGGTTCTGACCGATTCGCTCGCCACGGCGACCGTCGTGCGCTGGATCGACGAGACGGCCTCGATGACCTCCTTCGACACCGCGGTGCCGGCACCGGCAACCTGGCCGACACCGTAGGTGAGACGGTCCGTCCAGCTGATCCCCGAACCGGTGGAGGCTGTCGGGTCCATCGGCGCCATGGCCTCCGGCTTCGGCCCGCGACCGTCGTTCCACAGGATCCATTCGGCGGTCGTCGGCCACGAGAGCCTGCCAGCCGTCGACCCCACGACCAGACCGAAGTGCCCTGCCGGAACCGGCGTCTCATAGACGTCTGCGTCCGGTGCCGCACGCCCGATCCCGCGCACGGCGACCGGCTGACCGATGTCGTCGGTCTCGCCGACGAACGCCAACACCGGGCAGGTGATGTCGTTCATCGACACGACATCGCCGTCGATGACGAAACCGCCCGACATCATCCGGTTGTGAACGACGAACTGCCGGAGGAGTTCGGCGACGGCAGGCCCGGACCAGGCCACCCACCCCTCCTGTTCGATGAATCGGCGCTGGTCCTCGCGCGGGAGGAGAGCGTCACGGTCGTGGAGCTTGCGCAGAAAGTCGATGCGGCTCCGCGCGGTCTTCACCGGATCGGCTAGCTGGAAACCGGTGCGCGCCAGCCAACTCGGCACCCACACGTTGCTGAAGAATCGGTCGCCGAGGAACTCGACTCCCGGAACCACGAGGTTAGCGGGCATGCCGAGTGGCATGGCGGCGGTGATGTCGACCGGGCTGCCGTAGGTGATGAGGCTCGCCAGGCCTTCGGACCGCCGGTAGGCCGCCGTCTGGTAGGCGAACATTCCGCCCTGCGAGTAGCCGCCGAGGTGCACGTCACGGCCGACGACACGACGCACGAAATCAACGACGCGGCTGATTGCGACGACATGGTCGGTGAGGGTGCGCTCCATGCCGCCCTCCTCGTGGTCGGGCGACCCGAAGTCGACGACCCACGGAATGATTCCGTGTCGGTGGAGCACCGAGACGGCGCCGTTCTGCTCGGTGACATCGTAGACATTGGCCGACACCATCATCGGTGGGATGAAGATGACGTGGGCAGCGTCCTCGCCGGGGTCGTCGGGGAAATACCGACGCAACCGGAACATCTTCTCCGTCTCGACGACGGTGAACGGTGCAGGTTCGGTACCGGTCGCCAGACCGCCCATGCGGACAACTTCGAGTCCGTTCTGAGTCGTCGCGACGATGCGCCCCACAGCTGTGCGAATGTTCGGCAGTCCGACCACGGCAGTCCCTCTCTCCCCGCCGCGGCAGTCGTCACCGGCGAAGCGGGTCCGCGACGCGGATCACCTTACCTGTACCGCATGGTCTCAGGCACGATGACCGCCGACTTCAGGCGAGGACGGAACGCAGTTCGGCGATTGTCGCCGTAGCGACCGCGATCTGCCGTTCGACCTGGGGCGACGCGGTGCCTCCGTGGGCATTGCGCGACTCGATCGAACCGGTGACGGTGAGGACTTCAGCCACGTCCGGCGTCAGAGCCGGGTGTATCCCGGCGAGCACGTCGTCGTCGAGGTCGTTCAGTCCGATGCCCCGCGATTCGGCCTCGCGGACGCACGAGCCTGCCACCTCGTGCGCCACTCGGAACGGAACTCCTTGCCGGACAAGCCATTCGGCTATGTCTGTGGCGAGGGTGAAGCCTGCGGGCGCCAGTTCGGCCATGCGGTCGGGGTGGAAGGTCAGCGTCGCCACGAGACCTGTCATCGCGGGCAGAAGGAGTTCGAGCTGCGCGACGGAGTCGAACACCGGCTCTTTGTCCTCCTGCAAGTCGCGGTTGTACGCCAACGGCTGCGCTTTCAGCGTCGCGAGAAGCCCGGTGAGATTGCCGATCAGTCGGCCCGACTTGCCACGGGCGAGTTCAGCCACATCGGGATTCTTCTTCTGAGGCATGATCGAACTGCCGGTAGACCATGCGTCGGCGAGTGTCACGTAGCCGAATTCTGGTGTGCTCCAAAGGATCACATCCTCACCGAGTCGCGACAGGTCGACGGCGGCCATAGCGAAGACGAACGCGGCCTCGGCCGCGAAGTCACGCGAGGCCGTCGCGTCGATCGAGTTGTCGGCCGCGCCCTCGAATCCAAGGTCCTCGGCGATCGCGACGGGATCGAGTCCGAGCGACGAGCCGGCGAGCGCACCAGAGCCATACGGCGAGATCGCGACCCGTCGGTCGGCGTCGACCAGACGTGCAACGTCCCGGAGCAACGGCTGTGCATGCGCCAGGAGAGTATGCCCCAGCAGCACCGGTTGAGCTGCCTGCAGGTGCGTCTTTCCGGGCATGACGACGCCCGGATTGGCGGATGCCTGCGACACCAGGGCTTCGGCGACGTCGAGCAGGCCCGCGCCGACCCGTCGCATTCCATCGCGCAGCCACATACGGAACAGCGTTGCCACCTGATCGTTGCGAGACCGGCCGGCTCGCAGCCTGCCGCCCAGTTCGACACCCACACGTTCGATCAGTCCGCGCTCGAGTGCACCGTGCACGTCCTCGTCGGACTCCTCGGGAACGAATGTGCCGTCGGCCAGGTCGGCGGCGAGCTGGTCCAGGCCCGCGTGCATGGCGGTCAGGTCGGTGTCGGTCAGCAGACCCGCACGGTTGAGCACGCGTGCGTGCGCCTTCGACGCGGCGACGTCGTACGGGGCGAGTGCCCAGTCGAAGTGCGTCGACTTACTCAATGCCGCCATCGCCGCCGCAGGCCCATCGGCGAACCGGCCTCCCCACAGGGCGCCTTCGTTGGTGCCTTCCGTGCGGGCAGGTGCGTCGTTATTCTCGGCCATGAAGTCGGGTTCTCCTTGCGGGGACGTTCGTTCGGGTTCGCGGGATGTTCAGTTCATTGTGCCGGGTCGTGCCTGCCAGATGCGCATCGGTCACACCAGACCCTCGATCTGTTGAGAGAGGTCCGATCCGGAGAGCGGGTGCCGTGCCAGCACGAACACGGTGTCGTCTCCTGCGATCGTCCCGACCACGCCCGGAAGTCGCGCACGGTCCAGGGCGCTCGCCAGGTACGCCGCGGCCCCCGGCGGCGTACGCAGCACGGCGATGTCGCCCGAGGAGTCCGTCGACACCAGCAGGTCCGCCAGCAGACGCGACACCCGGTCGGTTCCACCGGACACACCACGGACCGGAGTTCCGTCCTCGGGCACCACATAGACCCCTGCCCCGCCATCGGCGGCCCTCAGCTTCACTGCGCCGAGCTCATCGAGGTCGCGCGACAGAGTCGCCTGGGTGGCCTCGATCCCGATATCGGCCAGTCGTTGCTGCAGCTCGGACTGGCTTCGCACCATGGCGGCCGAGAGGATCTCGACGATCCGCGCGTGTCGTCCCGCGCGGGTCGCCGCGAGGCGGGAGGGGTCCGGGTCGGTCACTGATTCTCCAGCAACCACGTCAGTAGTGCCTTCTGCGCGTGCAGCCGGTTCCCCGCCTCGTCGAACACCACACTGGCCGGGCCGTCGATCACCTCGTCGGTGATCTCCTCACCACGATGGGCAGGCAGGCAATGCAGGACGATCGCGTCATCTGCGGCGCGGCCCAGCAGGTCTGTGTTGATCTGATACGGCCGGAAGGGACTCACTCGATCGAGGCCGTCCGCTTCCTGCCCCATCGACACCCAGGTGTCGGTCACCAGGACGTCCGCGCCGGTCGCAGCCCAGATCGGGTCGTCGACTACGGTGACGCTGCCGCCCGTCGCTTCCGCCCGGTGCTGCGCCTGCGCGACATCCGCGTCGTCCGGACGGAAGCCCTCCGGTCCGGAGAGGCGCACGTGCATCCCGGCCGTCGCACATCCGAGCATCATCGAGTTGGCCATGTTGTTGGCCGCATCGCCGAGATAGGTCAGCGTCAATCCGGCCGTTCGACCTTTGTGCTCCGCGATGGTCTGCAAGTCGGCGAGCACTTGGCACGGATGGAACGAGTCGCTGAGCGCATTGACGACCGGCACCGAGGAGTACGCGGCGAGTTCCTCGAGGCGATCCTGTCCGAACGTGCGCCAGACGATCGCGTCGACGAAGCGGGACAAGACGCGACCGGTGTCGGCCAGCGACTCGTCACGGCCCATCTGCGTCGTCGTACCGTCGACCACGACGGCGTGACCGCCGAGCTGTGCGATGCCGACTTCGAAGGAGAAGCGGGTGCGGGTCGAGTTCTTGTCGAAGATGACACCGACGGTCTTCGGTCCGGCGAGCGGCTTCGCCGCCAACGGATCGGCCTTCATCTGGACTGCGAGCGCGAGGACGTGTGCCTGCTCGGCGGGCGAGAGATCGTCGTCGCGGAGGAAGTGGCGGGTCATGTCAGCCTTTCGCCCGCGCCGCCGCTGCGGCGTCGAGAATCGCGGGGAGGTCGGCCACGAACGCCGCGGCCTGCTCGTCAGACAGGATCAACGGCGGTGCGAGCCGCACGACGTCGGGAGCGGGCGCGTTGATCAGATAGCCCGCGTCACGAGCCGCCGAGTCGACCTCTTTCGATACCGGCTCGGTCAGAACCACCCCCAACAGCAGGCCGTCTCCGCGCACACCCTTGATCAGCGGGTGACCGAGCCCTTCGATGTTGGCGGTCAACGACTTGCCGAGCGCGTCCACCCGCTCGCACAGGTCGTGCGCGTCGATGTGATCGAGCACCGCGAGGGCTGCGGCCGCACACGCTGGATTCCCCCCGAATGTGCTGCCGTGGTGGCCGGGTCCGAACAGGACGGCCGCCCGTCCGGTCGCTAGGACCGCACCGATCGGCATGCCGCCGCCGAGCCCCTTCGCCAGTGTCATCACATCGGGGACGACTCCCGCCCGCTGGTGTGCGAACATCGTGCCCGTCCGAGCGATCCCGGTCTGCACCTCGTCGAAGATCAGCAGTGCCCCGTGCCGGGTCGTGATGTCGCGGGCCGCCGCGAGATACCCGGGCGGTGGGACGACGACGCCGTTCTCCCCCTGGATCGGTTCGAGAATGACTGCGGCGGTCTGCTCGGACACAGCGCCCTCGAGCGCAGCGACATCGCCGTACGGCACGAAGTCGACGCCAGCGGGCATCGGTTCGAACGGCTCGCGCTTGCCTGGCTGCCCCGTCATGGCGAGGGCTCCCATCGTGCGGCCGTGGAAGCCACCGTCAGCGGCGATGATCTGCGGGCGCCCGGTGCGCCGGGCGATCTTGAACGCCGCTTCGTTCGCTTCGGTGCCCGAATTGCACAGGAACACTCGGCCGTCGTGCCCGAATGCGCCGAGGAGGCGCTCAGCCAGCCTCACGACCGGTTCGGACACGTACAGGTTCGACACGTGGCCGAGCGTCGACAACTGTTTCGCGACGGCGTCGACGATCTCCGGGTTGGCATGGCCGAGAGCGTTGACCGCGATACCGCCGAGTAGGTCGAGGTAGGCCTTGCCGTCGGCGTCGTAGACCACGGCGCCGTCGCCGCGCACGAGTGCGATGGCGGGCGTCCCGTAGTTGTCCATCAGCGATGATGACCACCTCTGCTGCAGGGGTGCGGTCATTCGTGGGGTCCTTTCTCGTCTGCGAGCACCGTTGTGCCCGCGGTCGACGCGGTCAACAGGGCGGCGAGCACTCCGTGCGGCTGGCGGCCGTCGATAACGTGGGCTGCGCCGACACCGGCTTCGACGGCATGCAGGCACGCCTCCATCTTCGGCACCATTCCGGCGTCGAGGCTCGGCAGCAACGCCGCGACCTCCCGCGCGCTGATGCGTGACACCAACGACGACCGATCCGGCCAGTCCGTATACAGACCTTCGACATCGGTGAGCATCACCAGGTGTTCAGCGGAGAGCGCGCTCGCGATGGCGCCCGCCGCGGTATCGGCGTTGATGTTGTGGGCGACGCCGTCGGCGTCCGGAGCGATCGTCGAGATCACCGGGATCCGGCCCGCTCTGATGAGGTCGTCGACCGCCGACGTGTTGACGGCGGTGATGTCGCCGACGAGTCCGATGTCAGTCGGGACGCCGTCGACCAGAACGGTCCGGCGCGTCGCAGTGAACAGATGTGCGTCCTCGCCCGTGGTGCCGACCGCATACGGTCCGTGCCGGTTGATGAGGCCGACGAGCTCGCGACCGACCTGGCCGAACAGCACCATCCGCACCACATCCATCACTTCCGGAGTGGTGACGCGGAAACCGCCGCGGAACTCGCCATCGAGCCCGAGTCGCGTCAACATCGCCGAGATCTGCGGCCCGCCGCCGTGGACGACGACCGGGTGGATCCCACACGCCCGCAACAACACCATGTCTGCGGCGAACGCTGCCTTCAACGCGTCGTCGACCATCGCGTTACCGCCGTACTTGACCACCACCCGCCTGCCGTGCAGCGCCTGCAGGGCGGGTAACGCCTCGGCGATCACCGCGGCCTTGGCCAGTGACGTTCCATCGACGCTCATGACGAGTACGCCGAGTTCTCTTCGACGTACGCGTGCGAAAGGTCCGTCGTCCGCACCGTGGCCTCGCCGTCGCCGATTTTGAGGTCAGCGACGACGTGGATGCGGTCGCCGCTCAAGTCGACGTCACGGGCGCTGGGCACGCCGATTCCGTCCACGCACACCGTGGCACCGTTGAACGACACTGCAATCACGTCGGGATCGATGGTCACCGGGGTGACGCCGATCGCGGCGAGCACCCGCCCCCAGTTGGGGTCCGAACCGAACAATGCAGTCTTGACGAGTGAGTCCCGAGCCACCGATCGTGCGATGACGAGCGCGTCGTCGTCGGACTTCGCGCCCGTCACGGTGATCTCGACCCGCTTGGTCACGCCTTCGGCATCGTTCTGCAGTTGCACGGCGAGGTCGTCGCACACTGAGTGAACGGCTGCGTCGAGTTCGTCCTGCGACACCTCGATGTCGCTCGCGCCAGAGGACAAGAGCAGCACGGTGTCGTTGGTCGACATGGATCCGTCGATGTCGAGACGGTCGAACGTACGTGCCGTCGCATGGCGGAGCGCCGCGTCGAGTTGATCCGCCGAGGCTTTCACATCGGTCGTGAGCACGACGAGCATGGTCGCGAGCGACGGAGCCATCATGCCCGCCCCCTTGGCCATGCCACCGACATTCCATCCGCCAGGATGGTGCAGAGCCACCTGCTTGGGAACGGTATCGGTCGTCATGATCGCGTGCGCGGCGTCGGTGCCGCCCTCGATTCCGCCTGCCATCTCATGGACGATCTCGGTGACCCCAGCAAGCACCTTGTCCATCGGCAACCGATCGCCGATCAGACCGGTTGAGCACACGGCAACCTCTCCGGCACCGGTCTCGGTACCCCAGTTCGACAGCGCCTGGGCCACTGCCTCGGCCGTCGCGTGCGAGTCTTGGAAGCCGCCCGGGCCGGTGCACGCATTGGCTCCACCCGAGTTGAGGATCACGGATCGAAGACGCTGCGACGTCAGCACCTGTTGCGACCAACGCACGGGCGCGGCCTTCACCTGGTTGCGGGTGAAGACGCCTGCCGCGTCGTACTCGGGCCCTTCGTTGAACACGAGCGCAAGATCGGGCTTCCCGTTGGCCTTGATGCCCGCGGCGAGCCCAGCGGCACGGAATCCGAGCGGTGCGGTGACGCCTTGCCTGCGGACCATCCGGCCTCCGGAGGCCGGATCGTCGGACTCTGCTGGCTCCGACGCCGCCTGCGGCTGTGCTGCGGTCATGGCGCCACTCCCACTGTGCTCAGGCCTTCGGTCTCTGCGAAACCGACGGCGAGGTTCATCGATTGGACGGCTGCTCCACCGGTCCCCTTGGTCAAGTTGTCGACGACGCCGATCGCGGTGAATGTTCCAGTGCGCTCGTCCACCGCGATTCCGATGAGCACGGCGTTCGACCCGATGATCGATCCGGTCTCGGGGAACTGCCCGGAAGGCAGGACGTGGACGAACGGCTCGGCGGCGTATGCCTTCTCGTAGACCTCACGCAACTGCTGTTCGGTCGCGTTGGTTCGCCCTGTGCACGTGGCGAGGATGCCGCGTGTGGTCGGTACGAGGACCGGGGTGAACGACACATCCACGGGTGCGTTCGCCGCGTTCGACAGCGCCTGAGTGATCTCCGGTGTGTGCCGGTGGGCGCCGCCGACGCCGTACGCCCGCACCGAACCGATGACCTCCGCCGCGAGCAGGTTGACCTTGGGCGACCGACCCGCACCCGACGCACCGGACATGGCGACGATGGTGACGCGCGACTCGACCAGACCGGACGCGAGCGCGGGCAACAGCGACAGGATCGACACCGTCGGATAACAGCCCGGTACGGCAATCCTCGTCGTCGACGCGAGGGTCTCCCGGTTCCCCGGCAGTTCGGGCATGCCGTACGGCCACGTCCCCGAGTGGTCGCCACCGTAGTAGTGCGTCCACTCCGCCGAGTCCTCGAGGCGGAAATCGGCCCCGCAGTCGACGATGATCGTGGACGGCGGCAACGCGTCGGCGATGACGGCCGACTGACCGTGCGGCAGCCCCAGGAACACGACGTCGTGACCCGCCAGGACCTCCGGCGTCGTGTCCTGCAAGATGCGGTCGGCCAATGGAATCAGGTGCTTGTGGTGTTCGCCGAGGCGGGAGCCCGCATTACCGCCAGCCGTCAGTGCGCCGATCTCCAGTTCGCCCGAGGCCCGGCGAGGGTGTCCGCACAGGAGGCGAAGGATCTCGCCGCCCGCGTAACCACTCGCGCCCGCGACCGCTACCTTGATAGTCATATCAATCATTATGCATGGCGGCGCAAATTAATTCAGCACGGGGTCGGTCGGACTCGCCGACGACTCTCCCGAGCGGGCGATCACCGGGCGGGCAGGTCCGAGCGCAAGGTCATCATGGTGATCTCCGGCGGGGCGAGCACACGGACCGGCGGACCCCACGCACCGGTTCCTCGCGTGACGTAGACGGGTACACCGTCGACGTCTCCCCACCCCGCGGTGATCGGCTGCTGGAAGTGCACCAGGTACGTGTTCGGCCACAGTTGGCCGTCGTGTGTGTGCCCGGACAACTGGAGGTCCACGCCGTACTCCGCGGCGTTCTCGGCCTGGATCGGCTGGTGGGCGAGCAGAATCACCGGCCGCGAGCGGTCGCGGCCACCGAGGGCAGCCGCGTAGTCCGGTGCGTACGGATCCGGCGCGGTCTCGTCGTACACGCCCGCCAGATCGATGACGTCGCCGCCGCGCTTCAGTTCGACGCGTTCGTTGCGGAGCGTGGTGATGTCGAGTGTCTGCCAGAAGTCCAGCCAAGCGCCGCCGTCGTCGACGTAGTACTCATGATTACCGCTGATCGCGAACACGCCGAGCGGCGCGTGCAGGTCGCGCAACGGCTCGAGGTCGCGGCCCACCTCGGCAACCGTCCCGTCGGTGAGGTCGCCGCCGAGCAGAATCAGATCCGGGTGTTGTGCCATCACATCGTCAACGACCCGACGGACGAAGCCTTCACCGCGCGCAGGACCGACGTGGACGTCGGTCACCAGCGCGACCCGGACACCGTCGAACGAAGCGGGAAGGTTCGTCAGGTGTGCGTTCTGTTCGACGATCCTCGGCGACGCGGCCTCCGTCAGCCCGTAACCGGTGACCCCTAATGCCGCCACGACGACGACAGCCGTCGCTCCGGACACGGCCCGCCGAGGAAGCCCGCCGCCTGGTCGGCGCGTGAGGCGACGCGCCACTCGGACGAGGCCCGACACGAGTGCGATCACCACCGTGCCGAGTAGAAGGTAGTAGACGACCGCAGCCCAGGTGAAACCGATGAACCCGATCGGGCGGGCCCACGTCGGATCGAAGACGTCGCCGACCGCGAACGCCATCGTCGTCGCGACGCCGAGCACGATCAGCACGACGTCCGCGACCGCCGCCCAACCGCCGCGGACACCGCTCGCGCGGACCAACCGGCGATGCAGCCAGAGGGTGACCGACAGCGCGGCGACAGCCGCGACGATCAGGCGAATCAACGGAGTCGCGCGCCTACCGCATCGGCCGCATGCTCGACGGCAGCCATCTTCGCCGCGCTCGCATCGTCTTCGGTGAGGGTCCGATCTGCTGCCCGGAACGTAAGCGCGAAGGTCAAGGACTTGTTGCCCTCACCGACCTGATCGCCGGTGAACACGTCGAACAGCGAGATCGACTCGAGGAGGTCACCCGCACCGTCGCGGAGCGCGTCCTGAACCTGACGTGCCGCGATGTTCTCGGACACCACCACGTTCACGTCCTGCAGAACCGCCGGGAACGGCGACACCGTCGGCGACGGGAGTCGTTCGTTGAGAGGAAGCGCGTCGACGTCGATCTCCAGCGCACACAGTCGTGCTGGCAGGCCGGCACGCTCGAGGACGGCCGGATGCAGCTCGCCTGCATGCCCGACCCGCACACCACCGACCTCGAGGCGCGCCGACCGTCCGGGGTGCCACGGCAGGGTGTCGTCGGCGACCAGCGTCAACTCCACGCCCGACACCGCCGCGATCGCGCGGGCGGCCTCGAACGCGTCGTAGGCGTCGGCGGCACGACCGGGCCCCCACGGGCCCGCCGGGTCACGGAGGCCGGTCAACACGGCTGCCGTGTACAACGGCTGACGCGGCAAGGAGGCGTCGAGTGCGGCGAGTTCATCATCGGACGGACGTGTCGTCACGTCGAGTGCATCGACGACGGGCCCCTGATCGCCACCGAGTACGACCTGGCCGACTGCGTACAGGGCGAGGTCACGTCGACCCCGAGCGATGTTGCGGGCGGCCATCTCGAGCAGTCCGGGCAGCAGAGTCGTATTGAGCTGCGGTCGGTCGGCTTCGAGTGGGTTGAGCACCGCCACCGCTGCGCGGCGCGGGTCGTCGGCGGCCAGGCCCCACGTGTCGAACACACCCGCGGGCATGAAGGGGTACGGCAACACTTCGATGAAGCCATCTGCCGCGAGCGTGACACCGATCGCCCGGCGGCGCCGCTGCGACTGGGTCAGGCCGCGCCCTCCCGGCGCGCGCGGAACGACGGCCGGAATGTCTTCGAGCCCTTCGAGCCGCAGAACCTCTTCGACGAGATCTGCAGGTTGGACGAGGTCAGGGCGCCACGACGGCGGCCTCACGCGAAGTACGTCTGCTGTCTCCTCGACCGCGCAGCCCACCTCGCGCAGTCGTGCGGCGGTGGTGCCTGCGGCGTAGTCGACGCCTGCCGTCGCGTCCGGGAGTCCGGGTGCGATCTCGATCGGTTCGATCGGCTCGTCGCCGCGACGCACGTCCGTCAGTTCGCTTGCGATGCGCCCACCGGCGAGTTCGACGATGAGCGAGGCACCCCGATCGGAGGCGACAGCGGCGAGCTCGGGATCGACGCGACGCTCAAACCGCTTCTGCGCCTCCGAACTGAGCTTGTGCCGCTTGCCTGTACGGAATACGCGAACCTGATCGAAGTTCGCCGATTCGAGCAGCACGTTGACAGTGTCGTCGCCGACCTCGGTCGCTGCCCCGCCCATGACGCCTGCCAGCGCTATCGGGCCCGACTCGTCAGCGATAACGACATCCTCTGGATCCAGGGTTCGAGTCACTCCGTCGAGCGTCTCGAGGGTCTCCCCCGCCAGCGCCGACCGCACCGAGATCGAGCCCCGCACTTTGTCTGCGTCGAACGCGTGGAGCGGCTGGCCGAGTTCGATCATCACGTAGTTTGTGGCGTCGACGATCGCGGAGATCGGCCGGATCCCCGCCACCAGAAGTCGTTTGGCCATCCACCACGGCGACTGCGCAGTGGCGTCGACGCCTTCGATCACCCGCGCGGTGTACCGGGTGGCGCCGCTGTCGGTGTCGATCGCCACCTGCCACGGCTCACGCGTCCCGTCAGCGGACAGTGCGGAACCGCCGAGTCCGGCGTCGACGTAGGGCACCGCGAACGCACTCGCTAGCTCGCGACCGAGTCCGCGCATCGAGAACGCGTAGCCGCGGTCCGGCGTGACATTGACGTCGATCGCAGTGTCGTCGAGTCCGAGCACCTCCCTCGCATCGTCGCCCGGCTCCGCCGTGCCCGGAGCGAGCACCAGGATGCCCGAGTGATCGTTTCCGACGCCGAGTTCGGTCACCGAACAAATCATCCCGTCCGAGGTCTTCCCGTACGTCTTGCGGGTTGCGATCTCGAACGGGCCGGGAAGCACGGTTCCGGGCAGGGCGACCACCACGAGATCGCCGACCGCGAAGTTGCGGGCGCCGCACACGATGTCGCGGGGTGCGTCCTCGCCGACCTCCACCTGACAGAAGCGGATCGGTTTCTTGAACTCGGTGAGCTCCTCGATCGCCGCGACCCGTCCCACCACGAGGGGGCCGGTGATCTCGGGGAACGGTTCGACATCCTCGATCTCGAACCCGACACGGACGAACCCGGCGTCGATCTCGGCGGTGGACGCAGCCCAGTCGGGAGTGCCGTCTCGCAATACTTCGGTCAACCAGGACTGTGGGAGTCGCACGGGGTAACCAACTTCTTTCGTGTGGAACTCGGGTCGCGAGTCGTCGACTCGCGAACGGCGATGAGGTCTGGCGGTTTGCGGGCTCTAGAATGCGGGGCCGAACGGCGCGGTGAAGCGCACATCGCCCTCCACCATGTCGCGCATGTCGGGCAGGTCGTTGCGGAACTGGAGAGTGCGCTCCAGGCCCATGCCGAACGCGAAGCCCGTGTACGTGTCCGGATCGATTCCGCTGGCGCGCAGGACATTCGGATTGACCATCCCGCAACCGCCCCATTCGACCCAGCCCGGACCACCCTTCTTGCCCGGGAACCACACGTCGACCTCGGCGGACGGCTCCGTGAACGGGAAGTAGGACGCCCGCATCCGCGTGGTGGTCTCCGGGCCGAACAGCGCTTTCGCGAACGCTTCGAGGGTGCCCCGCAGATTCGCGAGAGTCAGTCCTCTGTCGACGGCGAGGCCCTCGATCTGGTGGAAGACCGGGGTGTGCGTCGCATCGAGCTCGTCGGTGCGGAAGGTGCGTCCCGGGCAGGCGACGTAGATCGGGACGTCCCGGCTGAGTATCGAGCGCACCTGTACCGGCGACGTATGCGTGCGCAGGACCTGTCGGGAACCCTCGGGCGCGATGTAGAAGGTGTCCTGCATCGACCGCGCTGGATGATCGGGCAGGAAGTTCAATGCGTCGAAGTTGTGGTGCTCGGTCTCGACCTCGGGTCCCTCGGCGATCTCCCACCCCATCGACACGAAGACGTCGGCCACTTGTTCGGCGATCACGGTGATCGGGTGCCGCGCTCCTCGCGGACGGCGTCCTGCGGGAAGTGTGACGTCGATCGTCTCGGCAACCAGGACGGCGGCGTCGCGCTCGGCGGTCAGAGCCACGGTCCGCTCGTCGAGCGCCGCGGAAACCCGGCCGCGGACT
>NZ_JBQEDL010000054.1:0-18105 GCF_052106715.1 Gordonia sp. (in: high G+C Gram-positive bacteria) | reverse complement strand
CCCGAGCCCGCCGCAAGGTGTGTGGAATCTCGGCCCGTTCCCGATCCGCGCGTACGCGCTGTGCATCATCATCGGCATCGTCGTCGCCGTCTGGTGGAGCGACCGGCGGTGGCAGGCGCGTGGCGGACGGCCCGGCGACGTCCTCGACGTCGCCCTGATCGCGGTCCCGTTCGGGCTGATCGGTGGGCGGATCTATCACGTCGTAACCGACTGGTGGCGGTATTTCGGCGACGACGGCAAGGGTCTCGCAGCCGTCTTCCAGGTATGGGACGGCGGCTTGGGCATCTGGGGCGCTGTGGCATTCGGTGCCGTCGGCGCCTGGATCGGGTGCCGGTGGAAACGCATCAAGCTCCCGCCGTTCGGCGACGCGATCGCGCCCGCGATTCTCGCGGCGCAGGCCATCGGCAGGCTCGGCAACTACTTCAACCAAGAACTGTTCGGTGAACCGACGACGGTCCCGTGGGGACTGGAACTGTTCGAGCGCGTCGACCCCGATACCGGGCGCAGCGGCATCGCCGTGATCGACGGTGTGTCGAACGGCAACGTCCTCGAAGTCGCTCATCCGACGTTCCTGTACGAACTGATCTGGAATCTGCTCGTCGTCGCACTCTTGGTGTTCGTGGACCGGCGTTTCCAGATCGGCCACGGACGCCTGTTCGCACTCTACGTCGCGGGCTACTGCGTTGGACGGTTCGGAATCGAGCTGATGCGCAGTGACGAGGCGACCCACATCCTCGGCTTGCGCGTCAATGTCCTCGTCGCCGCTCTCGTGTTCCTCTGTGCCGCGCTGTACGTCCTGATGGCGCCCCGTGGTCGAGAGGTCGGCCTGTCGGTGTTCTGGCCCGATCGAGCCGAAGAACTCGCCGACGAAGGGCACCTCGGCTACGTTCCTCCGGAGATGGACGACGACGGCGACGAGCACGACAGCGACGAGTACGACGCCGACGACTACGCCAGCGACGACTACGCCAGCGACGACTACGCCAGCGACGACTACGACAGCGACGGCGACGAGTACGAGGGGGAAGCCGAGTACGACGAGAACGGCAGTGCTGTCGTCGCCGATGGGGACGACCGAGCAGACGCGGACGAGAGTGAGTGGGCCGCGCCTGACGATGACGACTCTTCCGTGGGCGGTGCGACGGCCTTAGGCGTCGGCGCCGTTGCGGGAGTCGGTGCGGTCGCCGCCGGGGCGGACGAGGACAATCAGACTCCTGAGCTGGAGACCGAAGAGGCGGATCCCGAGGTTGACACGGACGCCGACCCCGAAGAGGCTGACGCAGAGCCCGAGACGTCCGATGCAGATGCGATCGACACCGAGTCGGTTGAGAGTGAGGTGCCGGCCCCCGAGTCGACGGACACCGAGTCGACGGACACCGAACCTGCGACCACCGGAGCCGAGATCGCCGACCCCGACACGGCTGACCCCGACACGGCTGACTCGGACGCAGCCGAGCCTGACACGGCTGACTCTGACATCGACGACTCTGACACCGACGAGCCTGACGGTGACGACGGCGCGAGTGCCCCAGACATCGACGGCCCAGACATCGACGGCCCAGACATCGACGACCCAGACATCGACGACCCAGACATCGACGGCCCAGACGCCGACGGCCCAGACGCGGAAGCTGGCGATGACGCGTCCGACTCCGCAGGCGAGTCGCGACCGGGCTACACCGTCGTATCAGATCTCGGCGGGCTCGACGTCGATGAGATCTCCGTCGTCGAACACACGTCGGGACATGACCTCGGCGCCATGGAGATCCGGTCGCGCGATGATGACAAGTCCAGCGAGGACGACGACTGACGGACGTTCGTGGGCGAACAAGTGGTAAACCAATTGCTCTACCCGCCAGTAGGTTCGAATTGTGTGCGTCCGCCGGATAGCCTTGAGCGGTGACTCGTCGAACCAAGATCGTTTGTACTCTGGGGCCCGCTACTAACACCGAAGAAGGGATCACCACACTCCTCGAGTGTGGAATGAACGTCGCCCGAATGAACTTCAGCCATGGCGCACACAGCGACCATCGCAGTGTCTACGAGGCGGTTCGCGCGGCGAGTGCGAAAACCGGCAAGGCCGTGGGTGTACTCGCCGACCTTCAAGGCCCGAAGATTCGTCTCGGCAAGTTCGAAGACAACGGACGGCCGAACGGCGCGGTCGATTGGAACGACGGCGAGCTGGTCCGCATCACCGTCGACGACGTGATCGGCAACCACGATCGCGTGTCGACTACGTACTCGCACCTCGCTCAGGACGCCCGCCCGGGGGACCGCCTCCTCGTCGACGATGGCAAGGTCGGTCTGACCGTCGATCACGTCGACGACAACGACGTGGTCTGTGTCGTCACCGAGGGTGGCACCGTCAGCAACAACAAGGGCCTGTCGATGCCCGGGATGAATATCTCGGTGCCTGCGATGTCGGAGAAGGACATCGCCGACCTCGAATTCGCGCTCGGACTCGGCGTCGACCTCGTCGCGCTCTCGTTCGTCCGGAGTCCCGCCGACATCGAACTCGTCCATGAGGTGATGGACCGTGTCGGTAACCGAGTGCCAGTGATCGCGAAGCTTGAGAAGCCCGAGGCGATCGACAACCTCGAGGCAATCGTGCTCGCGTTCGACGCGATCATGGTCGCGCGAGGCGACCTGGGCGTCGAGATGCCCCTCGAGCAAGTGCCGCTCGTGCAGAAGCGCGCCATCCAGATGGCGCGGGAGAACGCCAAACCGGTCATCGTCGCCACGCAGATGCTCGACTCGATGATCGAGAACTCTCGGCCGACCCGCGCCGAGGCGTCCGATGTAGCCAACGCGGTCCTCGACGGCGCAGACGCCGTGATGCTCTCGGGCGAGACGTCGGTCGGCAAGTACCCGAACGAGACGGTGCAGACAATGGCGCGCATCGTCATGGCGGTCGAAGAGGGCACCAGGGACGTACCCGTGCTGACGCACGTACCGCGCACTCGCCGAGGCATAGTCACCTATGCAGCTCGGGACATCGCCGAGCGACTCAACGCGGCCGCGATCATCACGTTCACCGAGTCCGGCGACACCCTGCGGCGGGTGGCGCGGCTGCACTCGCGGGTTCCGCTTCTCGCCTTCACCGCGACCGAGGCGACCCGAAACCAACTCGCTCTCAGTTGGGGCGCCGACGCGGTTCTGGTTCCCCGCATGAAGAACACCGACGCCATGATCGACCAGGTCGACGAAGTGCTCACCGCCAACGAGAAGCTCCAACGCGGCGACACCGTCGTCATCGTCGCCGGTGCACCCGCATCGGTGATCGGCTCCACCAACTTCGTGCACGTGCACCGCATCGGCGAGCAGGACCACTGACACCCGTCAGCCTCGCTCCTCGCTGTCACTGCCGTCGCGCGCCGTCCCGGTCATCGGGCGGCGCGCGTCGCATATGGTGGAGGTCTATGAGTACAGAGACCGCTGGAGATTCCCTGGCCGCCGAACAGTCGGCCGACCTGCAGACCCTGCTGGCATTGCTCGACGTGGAACGGGCCGAGGACGATCTGTTCATCGGGCACCATCCCGAGCAAGTCGAGTCGCGTACCTTCGGCGGTCAACTGCTCGGCCAGGGCATCGTGGCCGCCGGCCGCACGCTGGTCAAAGGCAGTCCGCCGATCCACGCGGTCAACGCCCACTTCGTCCGCGGCGGCGACGTAACGAAACCGCTCGAATATCACGTCGACCGGTTCCGCGACGGCAGGCCGTTCGCCAACCGCCAGGTGACCGCAGTACAGGACGACGAAGTGATCTTCACGATGCTCGTCGCGTTCCAGAACAACGCGGTGGGCCTCGAACACGCCGTTGAGATCCCCGAAGTCGAGTATCCCGAGAGTCTGCCGCCCATCAGCGAGCACTTCGAGGGATACGAGGAGACCGTCGCGGCGTTCGTGAACGCGCTGCACCCGATCGACGTGCGGTTCGTCAATGCCCCTGCCTGGAAGCTGAAAGGCACCGGCGAGAACCTCAATCACAATCGGGCGTGGATGAAGACCGACGGCGCGATGCCCGACGACCCGCTCCTGCACGTCGCCGCTCTCGCATACTCATCGGACACGACAGTCCTCGACTCGATCATCACCACGCACGGACTGTCATGGGGATTCGACCGACTGTTCGCGGCCACCGTCAATCATTCGATGTGGTTTCACCGCGAGTTCCGATTCGACGAGTGGCTGCTCTATGCGACCGAGTCGCCGGTGGCGGCAGGTTCGCGCGGCATCGGGTCCGGGCGTCTCTTCACGCGTGACGGTGTGCTCGCCGCGTCTGTCGTACAGGAGGCGTTGATCAAGTACTTCCCGCCGCGCGCATGACCGCACACGACTACCGGGCCCCCGACGTCCGTTTCCACCTGCCGCCCGGACCGCCGGTGCAACCCAAGCGGTGGCAACGTAGCTACAAGTGGCCGATCCGGATCGCGAGCGTGGTCGTCGTGCTCGCCGCGCTGGTGGCCGGCACACTTGCGGTGATCGAGGGCTTTCATCAACGATCGACGATGACCGCGCTCGGTGGCGTCGCCGTCGACTGCGGGACACGCGCCGTCGCCGGATCGATTCCCGTGGCGTTCGGCGACAGCGTCGCGGTCTTCGATGCGACCAGTGACGCTTCACCGCGTGACGAGCCGCTCGCCGTCACCCGATTGTCCCGTCTGGACGTTCTCACTGGCGACACATGCCTCGCCGAGTTCGAGATCCGAGACCTGCCGGTGGTCGACGCCTACGTGGTGCGCATCGGCGACCGCTATCGACAAGTGGTCAGCGCCGCTGCACTCAAGGGCGGCTACCTGTTCGCTTAGGGAGGCGAGCGCCCGACTCCTCAAGCGCTCGATTGCTCAAGCGCCCGGCGAGCGGCCGCGACGATCGCCGGATCCGTCATCTCGAGACCGGCCGCGGACCCGCCTCCCGGACCGGGCGAACCGGGGTCGTCGATCACGGTCTTCGCCGACAGGTGCACGGCGTCCACGCCCACTTCGACGAATGCACCGATGCTGTCCGGTCGCACACCGCCGCCCGCCATGATCTGCACACCGGAGTCGGCCTCGACGAGGGCCGACAGCACACCGAGTCCGTCGTACGCAGTTGCGGCGCCACCGGAGGTCAACACCCGGTCCACACCGAGATCTGCCAAGACCCGCACTGCGTCGACGGGGTCGTCTACCGCATCCAGCGCGCGATGGAACGTGACCTCGACATGGCCTGCCCGCCGTGCCGCCGCAACCAGGACGGCGATCGCGTCACGGTCGACGTCACCGTCTCCGAGCAGGGCTCCGATCACCACACCGGACGCGCCCGCCGAGACGAGGTGGACGATGTCGGACGCCATCACCGCGATCTCCGCCGGCGAGTAGACGAACCCGCCCGGGCGGGTCCGTATCAGGGCGTGAACGTCGATGTCGGCCGCGACGACCGTCTCTACCGATGCGACCGACGGGGTGAGACCGCCGGTGACGCCGAGTGCCGCGCACAATTCCACGCGGTCGGCCCCTCCCGCGCGCGCGGCGGCCGCGCCGTCCGCGTCCTGGACTGCGATCTCGAGGACCGTCATCGTCGGCGTCGCGTCACTTCAGCGGCCGGGACACCGGAACGTTCACCCAACTCGGATGGGCGGGGTCGATCTCGATGTACTGCGGACGCAGTTGAGATGACCACAGTTCGGGTCCGAGCGGCACAGCCTTCGGGAAGTTGAAGGCGTAGACGTCGACGCGCAGTCGGTCTCCCGGCCTGAGCTTGGCTTGGGTAGCCGTCATCGGGATGTCGACGTCGAGGGTCTGACCCGGCTTCACCTTGTGATAATCGGCGATCGACAGCTTGGGAACCGCGTCCGTCAGGTCGCCGTTCGGTCCGTACGAACTACGCTTCTTATCGATCTCACGCAGGGACACCATCAACTGGCCCATCGAGACCGTCGTCGATCGACCGTCCGGGGAGACGACGTTGACCGTCGCGTGCCAGTATCCGTCGGTCGCATTGAGGCGCTGACGCAGGTGGGCGACGGGAGTACCGCTGATGCTCGTGGCGGCCTTCGCTGGAGCGGACGTGAACGTCTGGGCCGCGACCTCAGAGACGCGGGAGTCCTTGCCGCAGAAGTCGAACAGCGCGGTTATCCCGGTTGACGACTGCGCCGCGTCACGGCTGCACAGGGTCGAGAGACCCGGCTTCACCTGGCGGGTGGCGCGTGCCGTCGGCTTCGAAGGAGACAACGATCCGTCACCCGCCACGGGGGTGCGAGCGGCGCCCGACGGGCGCCCGGACAGGTACTGCCGTTGATATGTGTGACCCGGAAGCGGGTATGTGTTGCCCTGCACGAACCAGCCGCTCGGCTCGGATGCGAGCGTCGCGGGGGAGTAGCGGTCGATTCCGTTGTCGATTCCCTTGAGCCACTTGTCGTACCAGGCGCGGGCGAGCACGTCGATGCGGGGCGGGTAGCCTTTCTGGCCGAAGTTGGAGCTCGACGTGATGTGGTAGCCGTCGTCCATGATCAGCTTCTTCTTCGCATCGGGAAGCTGAGTCAGGCCCTTGAGTAGACGGGACTCGCTGTTGGTGAACAGATCATTCCATCCGCCGATGCCGAAGGTCGGAGTCGTGATCGACGAGGTGTCGGTGTACAACGACGTGCGTCGGTCCGAGCCCGCAATGACGAGTTGCCGCGTATCGCCGCGGAGGCTGTTCGGCGTCTGCGCCGTCAATGCCTCGATCATGACGTCGAAATAGGTGAGCGGATCCTTCACCCGGTCGGCGAGCCATCGCCAGTCGAATGTGCCGTTGAGCATCGAGGCGACGTTCGGGACCAGTTTGGAGCCGTTGACAAGGGTCAGCCACGGTGCCAGGAACCCGAATCCGACGCCGCCGCCGGGAGCGATGACGTCCTGGATGAGATCGGCGCCGGGCACCACCGGAAAGATCGCACCGAGTTCGCCGGGGGCGTCCGAGGCGGCTTGCAGTTGGTTGATCGCCGAGTACGAGACGCCGGACATGCCGACCTTCCCGTTGCCCCAGCGCTGCTTCTTGGCCCAGTCGACGACCTCGACAGTGTCTTTTCGCTCGCGTTCTCCGAAGACCTGCCAGGTTCCCTGGGAGAAACCGGTGCCGCGGACGTCGACGACCACGACGTTGTAGCCGCTCTTCACCAACTGGGGGTCGTACGAGAACGTGTTGACCAACCCGCCGCGGAGGGCGCCTATCAACTCGTTGTAGCCGGACAGGAAAGTTCCGCGCGCGTTGATCCCGTTCAGCAGATCGACGAGCTGCGGCACCAGGACGGGATAGTTCATCACCTCGGAGGCGAGAGCCGACACCATTTTTGTGTAGGGCGTCATCGTCACGATTGTCGGAAGCTTGGCGGACACCGGCTTTCCCGAACGATCGGTGGGACGGATCACGTTGGACCGCAACGTGGTTCCGTCACTCATCCGAATGGGTACGTCCGGCTTGACCGTGTATCCCGAATACTTCTGCGGGCCGTCGTGCGTACGTGTCCATTTGGCTCCGAGCGCGCCGTAGACGTCGGCGCCGGCATCGGACGAGGTAGCCGGAACGAATCCGGTTCCCGCGACCAGCGTCGTCGCAGCGACGAGAGCGACAATGAGATGCCGGACCGACCGGCGCAGTGGTGAGGTCACCTGTTCACATACCTTCCCCGAGAGGTCAGACGGGATTCGGACACCTCGTCGTCATCCGCTCGTGATCTGACTCTCAGGTAACAATAAGGGTTGCCTGGATCTCAGTCGAGAGGGAGTCGGCGCCGACTCGACGTCCCACCGTCCGGCGCGCAGTGCCTTCGACCCGAGTTGGGGTCGGTGGGGCGTAACCGAGTACACTTTCACCTCGCACTGATCCACCAGCCCCGGTGGCGAAATAGGCAGACGCGCCGCACTCAAAATGCGGTCTCGAAAGGGGTGCCGGTTCGAGTCCGGCCCGGGGCACTTTTCACCGCGACAGACGAGGATGAGAGCGCGATGGCAGACGAGTCAGCGACCACCGGACAAGTAAGCCGGGTGGTCGTCGCCGAGGACGACTCGCTCATCCGGATGGACCTCATCGAGATGCTTCGCGAAGAGGGCTACGACGTCGTAGGGGAGGCCCCGAACGGGCAGGTGGCGGTTGATCTCACCGAGGAACTCCTGCCCGACCTCGTGATCATGGACGTCAAGATGCCGGTTCGCGACGGCATCGACGCGGCGAGCGAGATCGCGTCGAAGCGGCTCGCTCCGGTCGTGATGCTGACCGCGTTCAGTCAGCGTGAGTTCGTCGAGCGCGCTCGCGACGCAGGCGCGATGGCATATCTCGTGAAGCCCTTCACGCAAGCCGACCTGGTGCCCGCGATCGAAGTCGCATTGAGTCGGTACCGCGAACTGAAACTGCTCGAAGCCGAAGTAGCCGACATGTCCGAGCGTTTCGAGACACGCAAGGTCGTCGAACAGGCCAAGGGTCTGCTCATGGCCAAGCACGAGCTCACCGAACCGGAGGCGTTCCGGTGGATCCAACGCAATGCGATGGACCGTCGCGTCACGATGAAAGCAGTAGCGCAGGTCGTCGTCGAGACCCTCGGCTGACTGCCGACCAGCCTGTCGGCACAACGCCCTAGACTCACTGATGTGAGTGCAGCGAAGAAGACTGAGACCAGACCGACCCTCATGCTGCTCGACGGGCATTCGTTGGCTTATCGCGCCTACTTCGCCCTACCTCCGGAGAACTTCACGACCAACACCGGACAGCACACCAACGCCGTCTACGGCTTCACCTCGATGCTCATCAATCTGCTGCGCGACGAGGAACCGACACATATCGCCGCAGCGTTCGACGTATCGCGCAAGACGTTCCGAGCGGAGATGTTCCCGGAGTACAAGGCGCAGCGCAGCAAATCGCCAGACGAGTTCCGCGGCCAGGTCGACGTCACCAAAGACGTGCTCGCCGCGATGGGCATCCCGGTTATGGCCGTCGAGGGCTACGAGGCCGACGACATCATCGCGACGCTCGCGACACAGGCCGACGCCGCAGGCTATCGAGTGCTAGTGGTGACCGGCGACCGCGACTCGCTGCAACTGGTGAACGAGAACATCACGGTGCTGTACCCGAAGACCGGTGTCTCGGTCTTGACACGGTTCACGCCGGAAGAAGTCGAGAACAAGTACGGGCTCACTCCGAAGCAGTATCCGGACTTCGCGGCCCTGCGAGGCGACAAGAGCGACAACCTCCCCGGTATCCCCGGGGTGGGCGATAAGACAGCGACCAAGTGGATCGCCGAGTACGGCTCACTCGAGCAGCTCATCCACCACGTCGACGAGATCCGCGGAAAGACCGGCGACTCGCTGCGCGCGAACCTCGCGTCGGTGCAGATGAATCGCACCCTCACCGAGATGATCCGCGACATGGACCTCCCAGCCGCGCCGGGCGATCTGAAGCTGCATGCATGGGATCGGGACCGAATCCACGCCCTGTTCGATGATCTCGAGTTCAAGGTACTGCGCGACCGACTCTTCTCGACGCTGACCTCGACCGAGCCCGAAGCCGACGAAGGCATCGAGATCAACGGTGCGCAACTCGCCGCCGACGAGGTCGCGCAATGGCTCGATGCGCACGCGCGGGTCGGACGATCAGGCATCGCCGTCAATGCCAGGCGCGTGGTCGTCGACTCGGATGTTGACGGGTTGGCGATCGCGGCCGCCGACGGTGAGGGCGCGTTCATCGACCCGGTCGCTATGTCGGCGGCCGACGACGCCGCGCTCGCCGACTGGCTCGCCGACGCATCGATCCCGAAGGCCGTCCACGAAGCGAAGTGGGCCGTGCATGCGCTCCGCGGACGCGGCTGGAAGATCGACGGCGTCACCTCCGACACGTCGCTCGCCGCGTACCTGGTGCGCCCGGGACAGCGGAGCTTCGCCCTCGACGATCTGGCGTTGCGCTATCTCCGGCGTGAGCTCAAAGCCGACGACGGTATCGACAACGGCGGGCAGCTCTCGCTGCTCGACGACGACGCCGATTCCGCGCGGGCCGCCGAATCGTCGATGCTGTCGGCACGTGCCGTCGCCGAACTCGCCGACGCGCTCGACACCGAATTGGAACGGATCGACTCGACCGCATTGCTCACCGAGATGGAGTTGCCGCTCGCTTTCGTGCTCGCGGATCTCGAGGCAATCGGCATCGGCGTCGACACCGAGCACTTCTCCGACCTGGAGTCGGAGTTCGCGCAGCGGGTCCGGGACGCGGCCGAATCGGCGTTCGAGGTCATCGGGGAGCAAGTCAACCTAGGGTCGCCGAAGCAACTGCAGACGATCCTGTTCGACAAACTCGAGATGCCGAAGACGAAGAAGACCAAGACCGGATACACGACGGACGCCGATGCGCTCGCCGGGCTGTACGAGAAGACCGAGCATCCGTTCCTCAAGTTCCTGCTGGAGCACCGGGACGCGACCCGACTGAAGGTGACGGTCGACGGCCTGTTGAAATCGGTCGCCGACGACGGTCGCATCCACACAACATTCAACCAGACGGTCGCCGCGACCGGTCGACTGTCGTCGACCGATCCGAACCTGCAGAACATCCCGGTCCGCACCGAGGCAGGTCGTCAGATCCGTGGCGGTTTCGTGGTGGCACCACGATCGGAGTCCGGCGAGTTCGAATGCCTGATGACGGCCGACTACTCGCAGATCGAGATGCGGATCATGGCGCACCTGTCCGAGGACGCGGGGCTCATCGAAGCATTCCGTTCGGGGGAGGACCTGCACAACTTCGTCGGATCGCGTGCGTTCGGTGTGCCTGTCGACCAGGTCGACTCGCAGATGCGCTCTCGGGTCAAGGCGATGTCGTACGGCCTCGCGTACGGACTGAGCGCCTATGGTCTTGCCGCCCAACTGGGGATCGGCCGCGAAGAGGCCAAGGAGCAGATGGAGCAGTATTTCGACCGGTTCGGCGGAGTGCGCGACTACCTCCACGACGTCGTCGTGCAAGCGCGGCGGAACGAGTACACGGCCACTCTGTTCGGGCGTCGCCGCTACCTGCCGGATTTGAACTCCGACAACTTCCAACGCCGCCAGTCCGCGGAACGGATGGCGCTCAACGCGCCGATCCAGGGCACGGCCGCCGACATCATCAAGGTCGCGATGATCAACGTGCAGCGTCGGCTCAGCTCCGGAGGCCACCGCTCGCGCATGCTGTTGCAAGTGCACGACGAACTGGTGCTCGACATCGCGACCGGCGAACGCGATGCGGTCGAAGCCCTCGTTCGTGAGGAGATGGGCGGTGCGATCGATCTGTCGGTCCCGCTGGAGGTCTCCGTCGGCATCGGCCGTACCTGGGATGCCGCCGCCCACTGACCTGGCCAGAAAGGCGCAGTCGTGAATGAACCATTGAGGATCGCCGTGCTCGACGGCGACGGAATCGGTCCCGAGGTGGTTCCTGCCGCGCTGTCGGTGGCCGAGCGTGCGCTGCAACGGCAGGGAGTCGGGCTGCAGACCGTGCGGCTGCCGTTCGGAGCAACCGCGATCGATTCGCACGGTGTACCCGTTCCGGGGAGCACACTCGATGCCCTCGCCGACTTCGATCTGTGGCTGGTCGGCCCGCACGACAGCGCGTCGTATCCCGCGGAGCTGCGTTATCCGGCGCCGGGTGCGGTGATGCGCAAGCAGTTCGGTCTGTTCGCGAACCTGCGTCCCGCGCGCGCCGTCGCAGGCGTAGAGGCGACGACTGGCGACATCGACGTGCTGATCGTCCGCGAGAACAGCGAGGGCCTGTACGCCGACCGAAACATGGCGGTCGGTAGCGGTGAATTCATGCCGACGCCCGACGTCGCATTGTCGGTGGGCCTCATCACGCGGGTGGCGACCGAGCGGATCGCAATCGAGGCGTTCGAGGCGGCCCGGCGCAGGCGAGGTCACGTGACCGTTGTCCATAAGGCGAATGTGCTCCGGATGACCACGGGGCTGTTCCGGGACGTCTGCCTGCAGGTCGGCGAACGGTATCCGGACGTCCGAGTCGACACCGAGCACGTCGACGCGATGGCCGCACTTCTGGTGCGGCGGCCCGGCGACTTCGACGTGGTCGTGACCGAGAACCTGTTCGGCGACATCCTCTCCGATCTGGCCGCGGAGCTGTCCGGATCGCTTGGTCTCGCCCCGTCGCTCAACTCGTCCGCTGAGCGAGCGATGGCGCAAGCTGTCCACGGTGCGGCCCCGGACATCGCAGGTCGCGACATCGCGAACCCGGTCGCAACGATCGCCTCGGCTGCGATGTTGCTGCGGTGGCACGGCGAGCGATCGGCGACGTCGTCGGTGCTGCGGGCCGCTGACGCGATCGACGGCGCGGTGGCGCACGTCCTCGCCGATGGCGTCCTGACCGCTGATCTCGGCGGCTCCGCCTCGACTACCGAGTTCACCGCCGCGGTGATCGGCGCGCTCTGACGGTTCTGCGCACGATGCTGGGAGATTGTCGTTCGTAGCGAACGTCGACTGCACAGTCTCTTCCCGCGTCACCACGCGGCGGCATGCGCACGCGCGTTGATCCGGTCGATGACCTCCTGGATGCAGTGGGCGGGAGTGTCATTTGAGCATGTGCCAGTTGTGCTGGAGTTCGCTCCATCCGTTCCGTGCGAGCCCGTGCGGCGACCACTCCCTGTAGTACGGCGTTGCCGTCGACAGCACGATGGAGTCCGTCGAGAGTCACGATCTGCTTCTGGAGCATCCGGTCGAGAAACTGGGCACCCGACGGCAGGGCTCGCCATTCGGCACGTTTGAGCCTGCCTCTGATGTCGCCGTCGCCGAGACCGCAGTCGTGTGCGTTCCGTACATCGATGACGCCGTCGTGCGTTGCCTGGAACGTCGCGATCTCGCCGAAGTCGCCCATACCGATTAGACGCACGTCGGACCCGTGCGGTTCCGTTTGGGGGGACCCGTCGGCGCGTCGTCGATACCGCTTCCGCCATACTCGTCTCTCGGACCAAGTACGTTGCGTCCAGACTGACGAGAGGATCCCGGCATGCGGATGCGCACGCGCCTGTTCGGGGCAGTGGCCACCGGTGTGGCGTTGCTGCTGTCGGGTTGTGTGGTCGACGAGTCCGAGTTCGACACCAAACCGATCGTCCTCGACGTGCAGGAGCAGCCCCCGATCGCCGCGCTCGTGCCTGCGCAGATCAGGGCGAGCGGCGTGCTCAAGGTCGGAACCAATCCGCCGTACCAGCCGAACGAGTTCAAAGACCGCGACGGCAACATCATCGGTTATGACGTCGACCTCGTGAATGCGATCGGCGCGGTCCTGGGCTTGAAGGCTGTCTACACGCAGTCGGACTTCGACAAGATCATCCCCTCGATTCAGGCGGGAACCTACGACATGGGAATGTCGTCATTCACCGATTCGCTCGAACGTGAGGAGCAGGTCGACTTCGTCACCTATTACACAGCCGGAATCCAATGGGCGGCCAAGCCGGGACGCGACGTCGACCCGGACGATGCGTGCGGTCTGCGTGTCGGTGTCCAAGTCTCGACGACCGAGGACACCGACGAGGTCCCGGCGAAGAGCGAGGCATGCGTCGCGCGGGGAGCGGAACCGATCGTCAAGGTGGCGTTCGATACGCAGGACCAGGCGGTCAATGCCGCATTGCTCGGACAGGTGGACGCGTTCTCCGCGGACTCACCGGTCACCGCGTACGCGATCAAGAAGACCGAGGGGCAGCTCGAACAGGTCGGGCCGGCCTACGATTCCGCGCCGTACGGGTTCCCGATCAAGAAGGGATCCAAGCTGACGGATGCGGTCCGGCAGGCGGTGCAGTATCTGATCGACAACGGGCAGTACCGAAAGATCTCCGAACATTGGGGTGTGCAGGTGGGAATGATCGATGAATCGCAGATCAACGGGGCGCAGGAGTAGCTGAGATGGCGGATATGCAGACGTCGGACACACCGACGCCCATCAAAGCGGTCCCGCTCAAACATCCTGGACAGTGGGTCGTCGGCGTCGTCATAGTCGCACTGGCCGCACTGTTCGTCTACGGCGCCGCGACGAACGACGCGTACAAGTGGAGCACGTACGGCGACTACCTGTTCGAGCAGCGAATCCTGTCGGGGGTCGGCTACACGCTGGCGCTCACCGTGGTGTCGATGATCTTCGGCGTCATCCTCGGTGTCGTCGTCGCGGTAATGCGGATGTCACCGAACGCAGTGTTCCGGTGGACGTCGTGGGTATACCTGTGGGTATTCCGTGGTACCCCCGTCTACGTGCAGTTGGTCCTGTGGGGCCTGGTCGGTTCGATCTATCAGACCGTCAATCTCGGAGTGCCGTGGGGACCGACGTTGGTCCAATTCGACATTCAGGAGTTCAGTCTCAAGAACGTCTTCGTCGTCGCGGTCATCGGGCTCGCGTTGAACGAGGCGGCCTACATGGCCGAGATCGTCCGTGCGGGTATCTCGTCGGTGGGCGAGGGGCAGATGGAGGCGTCAACGGCGCTCGGGATGTCGTGGTGGCAGGCGATGCGGCGCACCGTGCTGCCGCAGGCGATGCGAGTGATCATCCCGCCGACCGGCAACGAGGTCATCTCGATGTTGAAGACGACGAGCCTCGTGTCGGCCGTGCCGTTCACCCTGGATCTGTTCGGCCGTCAGCGCGACATCTCCGGTGTCAACTTCCAGCCGATCCCGATGCTGCTCGTCGCGTCAACGTGGTACCTCGTCGTCACGAGCGTGCTCATGGTCGGCCAGCACTATTTGGAGAAGCACTATTCGAAGGGTTCCTCGCGTGAACTGTCGGGCAGGCAGTTGGCGGCGCTCGCCGCGGCGAACGAACCCATCGTCGAGGAGGGCAAGTGAGCGGCGGGCAAGTGAAGGCAGACGTGACCCCGATGGTCGTGGCAGACCGGGTCTGCAAGAACTTCGGTGCCCTCGATGTTCTCAGAGGTGTATCGCTCGAGGTGCCGCGCGGAGAGGTCGCATGCCTGATCGGGCCGTCGGGCTCGGGCAAGTCGACATTCCTTCGTTGCGTCAATCACCTGGAGAAGGTGAACGCGGGACGACTCCTGGTTGACGGTGACCTGATCGGCTACCGAGAGAAGTCGGGCAAGCTCTACGAACTGAGCCCGCGCGACGCGGGCCGCCAGCGCCGCGACATAGGAATGGTGTTCCAGCACTTCAACCTCTTCCCGCACCGCACGGCGCTCGACAACATCATCGAGGCTCCGATGTTGGTAGGCGGCAAGTCGAAGGGCGCGGCGACCGAGCATGCGATGTCACTGCTCGACCAGGTCGGCCTTCGCAGCAAAGCCGACGCCTACCCGGCGCAGTTGTCGGGCGGCCAGCAGCAGCGCGTCGCGATCGCTCGCGCGCTCGCCATGGAACCTAAGCTGATGCTGTTCGACGAGCCGACGTCGGCCCTCGACCCCGAACTCGTCGGCGACGTCCTCGAAGTGATGCGCGGCCTGGCGACAGAGGGTATGACGATGCTGGTCGTCACTCACGAGATGGGATTCGCCCGCGAGGTGGCCGACCAACTCGTCTTCATGGACGCAGGTGTCGTCGTGGAGAAGGGGCGGCCGAAGGACGTCCTCTCGAATCCGCAGCACGAACGCACGCAAGCCTTCCTGTCGAAGCTGCTGTAGGGCGATCTACCGGCAGACGTCGAGCTATTCCGCCAGCGCGCGAGCGTACCGGTCGGTGATGACGCGTTGAACCAGTGTCGAGATCGGGCCGCCGAACCGGGCGAGGAGGCCGGCCGGCTTGGAGCGTCCGAAGAGTTCGAAGCGGACTCCGTCGCCGTCGAGAACGACATGGAACGATTCCTCGCCGAGTTCTGGATGTCCGGGGAGAGCTGCGTAGGTGAATCCGGCGCGCGCAGGTCGGTCGATGACGTCCACGACCCGTACCGGGCCGCCGATGCGAACCGGACCGAGGCCGATGGACACGACGGCGACACCGTCGAGCATGACGGTCGGCCGGCTCGCGTCGACTCGCACACCCGCGCGTGCCTGGACCTGCCATGTGAAGAGGTCGTCGCGAGCACGTGCAAAAGTGTCGACGCCTGCTCCGATCCGCGTTGTGCGATTCAGCGACCTAAACCCGGATCGAGCGCGCTCACCGTCATCGGTCGAGCGATGCAGCGGCAGCGCTTCGAGGCGGTGGACACTCGCCTCGTCCAAGCGTCGAACTCTTGAGTGGCGCGACATCGTTCGCACGGTACTCGGAGCGGACTCCTGCCAGGGCGTGTCCGGTCGGCGCACGCCGGTCAGGGTGCTTGAGTCCGGTCACCGCGGCTTGTGAGTTACGAACACGGCGGTGCCGGGGAAGTACGCGCCGCGCAACGGAGACCATTGACCCCACTCCTGATCGAGGTCGTCGGGCCACTCGGGTTCGACGACGTCGTCCAGGACGAGGCCCACGCCGACGATTTCGCGGATCCGATCGCCCATCGTTCGGTGGTGCTCGGCATAGGTGATCACGCCGTCATCGTCGGCCTCGGTGTACGGAGTCCGGTCGAAGTAGGACAGCTGGACCACGAGTCCGTCGGGCCCCGGATCGTCGAGGAACATCCAGCGCATCGGATGGTTGGTCGCGAACACCCAGCGGCCGCCGGGTCTCAGGACGCGAGCGACCTCGCCCATCGCGCGAGCGGAGTCGGCGACGAACGGGATCGCGCCGAACGACGAGCACGCGATGTCGAACGACTCATCGGCGAACGGGAGGTGTTCGGCGCCCGACTGGACGAGCGGGACCTGGCGGTCGTCGAGCTTCATCGCGTGGACGCCATGGGCGAGCATCCCCGCGGACACGTCCAGGCCGACGACGCGCGCGCCGCGTGCCGCAAGCCACCGCGAGCAGGGTGCCGATCCGCACCCGACCTCGAGGACGTCGCGTCCCTTGACGTCGCCGAGAAGCCGCACATCCGCTTCGCGCAAGCGCTCCGGACCCCAGACGAACTCGCCACCCGGCGTGGTCGAGCCGATGAACGTTCCGTGCGCGTCGTGGTACTCGTCGGCTTCGGCGTCCCACCAAGAACGGCTTGCGCGCTCGCTGGTCGAGGTGTCGACGTTGCCGAGAACGCGTGGGGGTCGCGCAGAGTCAGCAGGCACGGCCGGGCACCACCGTCTCGGTCTTCGAGTCGCCGTTCCACCGCCGGACCGCTGCTGCTTGCGCGGTGATCGGTTCGGCGACGAGCGCGACCGCACCAGTGATCGAGTCCGCGGGAACCCGTCGCGCCAGTGTGACGTGGGGACTCCACGCCCCCGGAACGCAGTGCGCGTCGAGTCCGGACACGGCCGACCCGCACAGTCGGTACGCCGTGGCGTGGACACTCAGCAGTTCCGCCGACGGCACGACGCTCGCGGCGATCGTGTACGTCGACCGCGAGGCGAAGACGATCGGTGCGCCGAGGGTGACGGGAACGGGAAGACGTTGTGCCACCGCAGCCATCCCGGGCGCCGGCGACCCAGTGTCGGCGCCGACGATCGACGAGCCGGCGAGCAGGGTGCAATGCGGACGGGGGGCGTGCGCACGGACCGAGCCCGGGGGCCGGTGTCCGAGTGCGTCGAGCGCGCACCAGAGGTCGCGGATGCGCGACTCGGCCTCCTCGTCGAGGAGTAGTTCGATGGAATGGGCCACGTCGACGATCATCGCACTCCGCAGTTCAAGGGCCGCACGACATCCCATTTGTGCAGGCCACCGGCGGGTAGTACCCTGGGAAACGCGTATGCCAGTCGTACGCGCACACAATTCTCGGATTCTAGGTCTGGCCTGCACGGACAGTCCTGGCGTCCGTACCTACTACCTACCTGTCCGGAGCAACTCACCATATGTCGTCCCCCACGATCACCTCGCCTCAAGTAGCCGTCAATGACATCGGCTCGGCTGAGGACTTCCTCGCCGCCATCGACTCCACGATCAAGTACTTCAACGATGGCGACATCGTCGAGGGCACCATCGTCAAGGTCGATCGCGACGAGGTTCTGCTTGACATCGGTTACAAGACCGAAGGCGTCATCCCCTCGCGCGAGCTGTCGATCAAGCACGACGTCGACCCGAGCGAAGTCGTCACCGTCGGTGACGAGGTCGAAGCACTTGTCCTCACCAAGGAGGACAAGGAAGGCCGTCTGATCCTGTCCAAGAAGCGTGCGCAGTACGAG
>NZ_JBQEDL010000053.1:0-18520 GCF_052106715.1 Gordonia sp. (in: high G+C Gram-positive bacteria) | reverse complement strand
CTGCTCCTCGCTCAGTTCGACTATAAGTGGCTGCAGGACCGTATTAACGATCCCGCACACTACGTGCCCGAGTTCATCCAGGGTCTGACCGCGAAGTCGACCGACGACCTGAGGGGCCGCACCAAAGAGTTGGTCTCACTGAACTCGTCCTATCGGAAAGCGTTGACGACCGACGCCGCACGAGTCCAGGTACCGACCTTCGTCGTGGGTGGTTGGCAGGACCTGTTCACCAACATGGAGTGGCGCACTCTCGACCAGCTCAGCGGTTTGGAGAACAGCAAGAAAAAGATGCTGATGAGCACCGGCGAGCACCTGACGAACGGTTGGGACACTCGTGGCGGACCTGGCCAACCCCCGGCATGGGGCGTGCTGCAGCGTGCGTGGTTCGACAAGTGGATCAAGGGCGTCGACAACGGCATTGATCGCTACGCGCCCGCCACCAGTCACCAGCAGGGCGGCGGCTGGGTCCAGTCCGACTCGTTCCCGCGTCCCGGGCAGACCCATCGCCGGATGTACCTGACGCCCAAACGCAGCCGTACGTCGCCGACATCGATTGCCGACGGCTCGCTGTCGAAGACCGGGCCGAAACGCACGGCGAAATGGACGGTGGCCCCAGGGACCAGCACGCTGTGCTCAGGCGACACCAACCGTGACCAGATCGGCCTCCTGAGTCCTCTGGACATGTGCAGCAAGGACAATCGGACAGCCGAGCGTGGCGCGTTGACCTTCACCTCGGCGCCGGTCCGGCAGGCGACGTCGATCAACGGGGCGATCAACCTGCACTTGCGCACCCAGGTCGACGCAAAGGACGGCTTCTACTCCGCAGTTGTCTCCGACGTCGCCCCCGACGGCTCGTCGCGGGTCGTCACAACGGGTTCGATGACGGTGTCCATCCGCAACCAGATGGACAAGACGACCTCGGGCTATGCGCCCAACGGCGACGTGACCGATCCGCGCTACTCGCTCGACGCGTTCAAACGCGATCTGGTGAAACCCGGAGCGAAGCAGTACCTCGACATCGGCATGCTCGGCACTGACGCCCTACTCAAGCGCGGGCATCGGTTGCGGGTCAGCGTCTACGCGTTCAACGCACCGCGCGCTGTCTCATTCGGCCCGATCTCCAACGACTCGCGACTCAAGCCTGAGCACGTTCTCCTCGATCCGCGCGCACCGAGTTGGCTGCAGGTGCCCAGCAACCGTCCGATCGGTTAGATCGGAAGTGCTTGCAGCGGAAAGGCAATAGACTCCGGTGGTGTGAATCGTAGACATCTCCGGCGGGCCCCCGTCGCCCTGCTGACGAGCCTGACAGTGGCCTTGCTCCTCGCCGGTTGCGGCTCCGATGCCCCAGACCGTCCGGCCGACGAATCGTCGACGCCGACGTCGACTGCCGTCGACCCCGGGCTGAAGGAGCGCGTCCCGGACACGATGCGGACATCGGGCGAGCTCACAGTCGGAACCAGTGCGCCATACGAGCCGATGGTCGGCAAGAACGCGAACGGCGACTTGACGGGATTCGACGTCGACGTGCTGCGGAAGGTGTCCGACGTGCTCGGACTGCGACTCGACATGCGTCAGACCCGATTCGAACAGATCCTTCCGGGCGTCGTCGACGGCACGTACGACGTCGGGTCCCGCGGATTCTTCGACACGCTGGCGCGGCAGAAGACGATGGACATGGTGACGTACTTCCGCGGCGGCACCCAGTGGGCGCAGCGTTCCGGTGTGGTGGTCGATTCGAACGACGCGTGCGGGCACACCGTCGCCGCTGCTGCGGGCACTGTCCAGCACACAATCGAGCTCCCGGCCAAGAGCAAAGCATGCGTGACGGTCGGCGCCGAGCCGATCAAGATCGTCGCGTCACGAACTCAAGAGGACGCCGTTCGCGCTGTGACCGATGGATCGGCCGACGCGATGTCCGCAGACTCGGTGGTGGTCGCGACGGCCGTTTCCCGAAGCGACGGTGCGTTGGAGACGGCGGGCGACGTCTTCGATTCCCAGCCCTACGGCTTCGCGGTGGCGAAAGGTTCGCCGCTGGGCGAGGTACTCAAGGATGCCGTCCAACAGGTGATCGATCGAGGCGACATGACGGCGATTGCGAAGAAGTGGGGCCTCGATGGCGTCATCAAGAGGTCGACGGTCAACGGAGCGACGATATGAGGGCGCCGATAGCCGGTCGAGCGCTGATCACGGTGGTCGCCGCTGCCCTCGCGTTGGCCGGCTGCGCGTCGGAGGACGAAGCGTCGTCGGACGTCAGTCCGGCCACACCGGCCGATCGCGGCGCCGCCGAGCAGGCGCTTGCGAAGGTCGAGTCGTCGTCGGATGTGACGGTGAACCGGTACCTCTATCCGACGACGACCGGTAGCCGAGACAACCGGCAGAATTGGGCGGACGTGTACCTGCCGCCCGGCGAGCACGAGCGGGGCAGCGTGCCCCTCGTCGTGCTGATCCACGGCGGCGGGTGGCAGTCGAAGCTCGGCGCCGACGTGTTCGTGTCGTTGTCCAAGCGGCTCGCCGAGCGAGGTCTGGCTGTCTACAACCTCGAGTATCGGAGAGTCGGATCCGGTGGCGGATGGCCGATCACGTTCAAGGACGTGGCAGCCGCCCTCGACTACGTTCCGCACGTTCAGGCCGCCGAACCCGAGATCTCCACCGACGATGCCGTGGTGGCCGGACACTCGGCGGGCGGGCAGCTCGCGATGTGGTCGGGGACCCGGCACAATCTCGAACCCGACGAGATCGGAGCCGGGCCCGCGTTCCGTCCGACGTACGTGATCTCGCTAGCGGGCGCGCTGGACATGCGGCAGGCAGTGCTCGAAGGCAATCCGCGTGCCCGACGCGCCATGGGCGGACTGCCCAAAGAGGTGCCCGAACGATACGCGTCCATCGACCCGATCCAGAACATCGATCCGGAGATCCCGATCATCGCGATGGCGGGCAGCGTCGACAAGGTGCTGAATCCGAACATGTCGGCGAACTACGTGAAGGCGGTCAAGAAGGCGGGCGGCCGAGGTTCGCTCGTGATGTTCCCCGGTGTCGACCACACACAGATCGTGGCCTCCGACTCGCCGACCTTCCCGCAGGTCATCGAGACGATCAGCCGGGCGGCGCACGACACCCACCGAGGGTGAGGGCTGGTCAGTAGGCGACCATCGCGTATTCGAGTTCGGTCTGCAGACCGCTCAGGTACGCGACGAGAGCCAGCATCGCCCACACCAGACACGACAGCCCGGCCCAGACCACCAGATTGGCTCGGCGGTAGTGGACGAGGCAGGCCGTGAACTCCCGCAGGAATCCGGCCGGCACGTAGTAGCGCGCCGTCGGGGCGCCGACGACGGTTGCGTCCAGTCCGATGCGGCGCGTCAACGACGCCGCTCGCAGGACGTGGAAGTCACTGGTGACGACGGTCAACGCGGGTGCGGGGATCCCGAGGTCGGTGAGCACCGCGCGTGAGTTGAGGAGATTCTCCTCCGTGGTGGTCGACGTGTCCTCGCGGACGATCCGTTGCTCGTCGACGCCTGCGTCGATCGCGTACCGAGCCATCGCCTCCGCCTCGGAGATCCGCTCGTCGTCGCCTTTCCCGCCGGACAACACGAGGAGCGGTTCGCGACCCGGCTCCGCCACCGCGTCGAACACCGCGATACCGCGGTCGATGCGCGCGGCCAGCAGAGGAGTGACCTTGTCGCCCGCGAGGCCGGCGCCCAA
Source organism: Gordonia sp. (in: high G+C Gram-positive bacteria) (assembly GCF_052106715.1). Lineage (NCBI taxonomy): Bacteria > Bacillati > Actinomycetota > Actinomycetes > Mycobacteriales > Gordoniaceae > Gordonia > Gordonia sp. (in: high G+C Gram-positive bacteria). The sequence goes on along the minus strand of NZ_JBQEDL010000053.1, from coordinate 14,818 downwards.
CACGATCACGGCGTCCGACGGCGCTGGTCGGCCGATGCGGCTGTAGACCACCGCGTACGTGGTGTATCCGACGAGGGCGGTCACCACGAGCGCGATCGGAATCACCACGAACGGGACCAGCAGCGCGATCGTGGTGTACGACTCGGCCGACACCACCGCGATGAAGACCGCCACCGCGGCGACGAGGACTGCGAGCAGGAACAGGCCGAAGACGGCCGGAACCAGAGTCGCGACGCGCAGACCTTCGCGGCGGACCACGGTGACCGCGTTGACCAGCAGATAGATCCCAACCGCGAACACGGCGAAGAAGACCAGCAGCACCGGACCGAGGACCGCGATGTCGGTGAGGTCGGACTCCGGGGAGACCGACGCAGCCAGCAGGACGACGAAGATCCACGTGACGACCAGGCAGCCGATGATAGCTATGCCGTGGCCGGTATGGCGCGGTTCGCGGACGATCCGCACGCCCATCACTGCCCACAGAGCAAACGCGAGAACTCCGAAGCAGATCGCCGCAATCGCCATTTCGTGGGCTCCTCGGCCGTGCGGGTAGGTGCAGCGATCGTACCGAGATCAGTTTCGACGTCGTCGGTCGGTCTCCCCTGAGCAGACGATGGCCGCCGGATCATCAGGGCCTTGCTCAGGCCAACGCTTCGATCTCCCTGGCGATGTTCTCGCGGGCCGGTGTCTCCCAGCGCTGCCGCGCCTGCGGCGAGCGGAAGAGGGTGTCGCGTGCGATGAAATCGGCCAGGAGTGCGCGCCGCGCGGGTCGGAAGACGTCGTCCGGCACGAGGTGGTACTCCTCGCGGACGTCAGCGGAGTACTCGCGGTACCGCGCGGGGGCTGCCCCGAGGACGGAGAGATCGGCGTCCGACAGCGCGATGCCGTTGCGGTCGTTGGGTGACGGATCGTGGGTGAGTGTCAGCTCGACGAGGCGGACGACCTCGTCTGCATCGGGATCGTCAACGAGGAGCCGTCGCGCGAGGGCGGCCGAATCACGCTCGTTGTCCGCACTGAGCGTCTCATAGACGGCGTCGTGGAACCATGCGGCGAGCACGACCGCCCGCTCGTCGAATTCGAGTCCGCCGTCGTGCAACTGGCGAAGCGAGGCGAGCACCTCGTCCAGGTGCCGTCGGTTGTGATGACGGCGGTGCGGCTCGTTCCATCGTGTGGCCAGATCTTCGCGTATCGCTTCGCTGATCTCGACATCCATGCTCCGAGTGTAGAGAGCAGATCTTTTCGTGTGCCGGTCGCTGCGTCGTCCACCCGACTGATGTCTCGATGTCGCGCGGGGCCATCGATGGCGGGACCCTGCCCATGGACTAGATTCGTCGAAATGAATCGCAGACGGATCGTCGTCGCCTCCATGGTCGGAACCACTATCGAGTTCTTCGACTTCTACATCTATGCGACCGCCGCGGTCCTCGTCTTCCCGACGTTGTTCTTCCCCAAGGGTGACGATACCGCGGCGCTCCTGGCGTCCTTCGCGACCTTCGGTCTGGCTTTCGCCGCGCGGCCCATCGGCTCAATCCTGTTCGGCCACTTCGGCGATCGCGTCGGGCGCAAGGCGACGCTCGTCGGGTCGCTCGTCACGATGGGCGTGGCCACGTTCTTGATCGGCGTGCTGCCCACGTTCGATCAGGTCGGCTACCTCGCGCCCGCCCTGCTCGCGCTGATGCGTTTCGCGCAGGGACTCGGCCTCGGCGGCGAATGGTCCGGTGCGGCACTCCTGGCCACCGAGACCGCGGAGAAGGGCAAACGCGGGTGGGCGGCGATGTGGCCACAGCTCGGCGCCCCGTTCGGATTCTTCCTCGCCAACGGTCTGTTTCTGGTGATCATGGGTCTGATGGACTACGACTCCACCGCGGCCGAGCCCAACCACGGCTTCATGACGTGGGGCTGGCGAATCCCGTTCCTGCTGTCGTCGGTCATGGTGATCCTCGGCCTCTACGTGCGTCTGAAGCTGACCGAGACGCCGGTCTTCGCGAAGGCCGTCGAAGACGGGAAGAAGGTCAAGACTCCGCTCGGCGAAGTGGTGCGCACTGCATGGCGGCCGTTGATCATCGGGACATTCGTCATGGTGGCGACGTATACGCTCTTCTATCTGGTCACGACGTGGGTCGTCTCGTACGGGACCGGAAAGGTGGTCGACAAGACGGGTGTGAAGCTGTCCATCTCGTACATCGACTTCCTGCAGATGCAGTTGATCGCCGTCCTGTTCTTCGCGATCTTCGTCGTCGTCTCCGGCCGCCTCGCCGACCGTGTCGGACGCCGCCGCCTGCTGATCGTCGCGACGACGCTCATCATCGTGTACGGGCTCACCTTCAAGTGGATCCTCGACCCGGCGAACACAACGCAGGGCACGATGCTCGGCGTTCTCATCGTCGGCCTCACTCTGATGGGTTTCACCTTCGGCCCGATGAGCGCCGTGCTCCCCGAACTGTTCGCCACCAACGTCCGTTACACGGGCAGCGGCATCGCCTACAACTTCGCGTCGATCCTCGGTGCGGCCATCGCGCCGTTCATCGCTACCTGGCTCGTCGCCGACTACGGCGTCGGATGGGTCGGCGTGTACCTCGCGATCGCGGGCGGCTTGACCCTCGTCGCGCTGCTCGTCATGAAGGAGACGCGAGACGTGGACCTCGATCGCGTGTAGTGCCGAGTCGGAGTATCCGCGGCGCGTGGGTCGAGAGTCGATAGCGTGGCGCTGTGACCAGGCTGCCGACTCCCGACCGGGACGTGTTACGGGGCTCGTCCGGTCGTGCCTGCTGGCGGTCTGCGCCGGTGTCGGCATCGGGTTCGTCGGCGTTCTTCGCCGCCGATCTACGACTCGCTTCGCGACCGAATGCTGGCCGGACGGCCCGATTCATCCGACGCGAACTGACGCACCGGATCACCCGGCGATTCGGCGGGCGCCGGGACCGGGTTCGGCGTGGACATCCCGGCTTTCGGTGATCCGATGGCCCGCTTCGCAGTGGAGCTCGACGCTCACGCGAGCGCCGCAGTCGTCGTGCCGGACCTCCAGTGCGGGCCCCGCTGGGTCGGCGCGATGGGTGTCGCCCCAAGCGAGCAAGGACAACAGGACGGGCTGGAGATCGAGGCCGGCATCGGTGAGCCGGTACTCCTTGCGGCGTCGGGCACCGGGCTCCGCGTAGTCCGTCGCGTACAGGACCCCCTCGTCGACGAGTTTGCGGAGCCGACTCGCGAGCACTGAATCGGAAATCCCTGTGTGCGCCTTGACCTGGTCGAACCGACGGATCCCGTTGAATACCTCACGCAGGATCAGCACGCTCCAGCGGTCGCCGATCACGTCGAGCGTTCGCTGCACCGAGCAGTTCTCGGTCTCGTAGTCGAGCCAGTTCACACGAGCGAGTGTATCTGACTTTGCAATTGACAGTCAGCAGGGCTTCATCTAGCTTCGTTAACAGAAGTTAGAGGTAGAGAGTATCGAATGGGAGCAGCCATGGCAGACACATCTGGTACATCTGGGATTCCGGACGTCGGCATCGACGCCGCGAGCGGGTTCCTGAAGGCGGCTGGGCTCGACGTGACCCTCGCAACCGGCACGCGGGTAGAAGGCCACGTCGAACTGGACGAACGTCATCACACGCCATGGGGCGTCGTGCACGGTGGCGTCTACGCGACATTCGTCGAGAGCGCGGGCAGCATCGGTGCGAGTGCCGCGGTCGCCGACCGCGGTCAGTTCGCCGTCGGGGTGCACAACGCCACCGACTTTCTGCGGCCGTCGAAGGGTGGACGGGCGATGGTCGTGGCCGAGCCGATTCAGCAGGGGCGGACCCAGCAGCTCTGGCTCGTCGAGGTCACGGACGAATCGTCCGGGAAGACTCTCGCACGCGGACAGTTGCGGTTGCAGAACGTCCCGCTGCCAGAATGATGTGGTGACCGACTACCTGGATCCGCACTGGTCGACGTGCGCGCTGGTCGTCGTCGACGTCCAGAACGACTTCGTCGAATCAGTGCCTGGCACGCGCGACGTTCTGCCTTCGATCGAGTGGTTGGTTCGAACCTTCCGCGCCGCGGGCCGCCCGATCGTCCACGTAGTCCGGTCGTACGCAGCAGGAGAGTCGGACGTCGATGTGGTCAGGCGTTCTTCGGTCGAAGCGGGGAAGGCTCCGGTTCGACCGGGAACGGCTGGAGCGCAGATACCGACCGAACTGCTCCCCGGCACCGTCGCGCTCGACTGGGAACTACTGCGATCGGGGACGCCTCAACCGGCCGGGACCGATGAGTGGGTCCTCTACAAACCCCGATGGTCGGCGTTTCATCGCACGCGGTTGGACGATGTGCTGCGCGAGATGCGCGTCGACACGGTGGTCGTCGCCGGGTGCAATCTGCCGAATTGCCCGCGTGCCAGCCTGTTCGACGCATCCGAGCGTGACTATCGAACCGTACTCGTCACCGACGCGACGTCGCAGGTCACCGCCGAGCGGCTCGCCGATCTGGAGCTGATCGGCGTCAGGCTGCGGACCGTCGACGACGTGGCGCGGGCGGTGTCCCGAGCATAGGATCCGGCGGTCATCCACCCTTGCGCGTCGACGTCGCGATCATCGTCGCGGCGCACAACGAGCCGCCCGCGCCGACCGTCAGGGCGCAGAAGGCGAGGCGGAACGCCGTCGGAAGATCGCCGGTGTGCGAGGCGATGAGCACCGCGCATACCGCCCCACCGAGGGAGCCTCCGATACGTTGCAGGATGTTGACCTGAGTGATCGCGTCCGAGAGGTCTCGGGACGAGACTGCGGTATAGGCGGTGACGCCCGCGGGTATCGCGACGAGACTGACGGAAGCCCCGTAGGCGACGAGCGTGAGTTGGACGACCCAGGTCGGAAGGCCGAGTGGGTCGAGTGCGAGCGGCAGAGTCGTCGCCACAGCGAGTAGTCCTCCGGCGATCGCGGCCGGAGCGGGGCCGCGTACGTCGATCCACCGTCCGACGAGCGGGGCGGTGACGGCGGTGGCCGCAGCGACGCCGACCAGACTGATTCCGGCCTGGAGCGGATCTTGGGCGTGGCCGAGTTGGAAGTACAACGCGTGCACGACGCCGCTGCCGAAGACGAGCGCACCGGAGAAGGCTGCGGCGATCGAACCGGCACGGAACCCGGGTATGCGATAGAGCCTCAGATCGAGCAGAGGGTGCGACGTCTGCCGGGTGGTGACGACGAATGCGGCGATCGCCAGAGTGGCGCCGACGCCGACGGCGACCGTCGTCGGGTCGATGCGACCTTCCTCGCCCCATCGGGTCGTGGCCAGCACGAGAAGTGCCAGACCCGAGCTTATGGTCGCCAGTCCTGCCCAATGCAGCGGACCGGGGTCCGACGGTCGGGTGCGCGGCAGCACCCGGCGGCCCAGCACGATGCCTGCGACGCCGATCGGGATATTGATCGCGAACAGCCACGGCCACGACAGCGAGTGGAGAATGAGCCCGCCGATGAGCGGACCGACCGCGGGGGCGGCGCTCACCGCGATCCCGAGCACGCCCATCACTCGGCCGAGTCGGTGTGGGCCGACCGCAGCTCCCAGGATCGCTTGCCCAGTGGGGATCAGGACGCCGCCGGCCAGTCCCTGGGCGATGCGCGCGGTGATGAGTCCCTCTGGAGTCGACGCTACCGCGCAGGCGAGTGACGCCGCGGTGAAGAATCCGAGAGCGGTCAGCCAGACGGGGCTTGCGCCGTACCGGCGGCCGAGCCACCCGGCCATCGGCAGTGAGACGGCGAGAGCCAGGAGGTAGCCACTGACGATCCACTGCGTCGTCGACAGTGTCGACCCCATTCGAGTGGTGATGGAATCGAGACCGATGTTGACGATCGACGCGTCGAGTCCGCTCGCGAAGGCGCCGAGTACGACCACCCAGCAGAGTTTCCAGGTGGCTCGGTCGATGCGGTCCGACGCGGTAGGAGCAGTCGTCGGGGTCATGATCGGTCGGCGGTCCGCAGGGCGCTCAGTGCCGTCGACCAGGCCAGCACTTCGTCGATCATCCGGTCGAAGACGGCGTCGGCGCGGGGGCCGGGAGCGACGGTTCCGGGTTCGATGACATTCTCCAGGTCGAAGTCGCCGGACAGGCTGAGTGCGACGCTGCTCCGCACGCACGCGATCTTGACCTCGGCCAATGTCAGGCGCAGGGCTTCGACGGCGCGGACACCGCCGTCCAGGCCGTAGCTGACGAAGCCCGCAGCCTTGTCGTTCCATTCGGCGTACAGATAGTCGATCGCGTTCTTCAGTGCAGCGGGCATCGAGTGGTTGTACTCGGGGGTGACGAAGACGAAGCCGTCGAACTCGCCGATCGCATGGGCCCACCGCCTCGTGTGCTCGTGTGTGTACTTGCCGACGGCGGCGGCGACGGGTTCGTCGAGCAGGGGGAGGGCGAAGTCGGCGATGTCGACGAGCACGATGTCGGCGCGATCGCCGAGAGTCGCTGCGGCCTTCGCCTGCGCCCATTCGGCGACGAGGCGCGAGCGGCGGTTGGGTCGGGTGCTTCCCACGATGACGGCGATGCGGGTGAGTTCTGATCTCTGGGGTGTCGCGTGTGTACTCATGGCTTGAACGTACAACGATCATTGCACTTAGTACAATGGTTAATGTACTTCCGATGATGGAGAGCGATATGCGTGCAGACAAACAGCGGGACCTGCTCGACGGGGCGCTACGCGTCTTCGCGCGGGACGGGTTCAGTCGTGCGTCGATCGGCGCGCTGGCGTCGGAGGCCGGAATCTCCACCCGGACGATCTACAACCAATACGGCAACAAGGAGTCGCTGTTCCGTGCGGTGATCCTGGACAGTGCGACAGCGGTCGCCCAGCGTCAGATCGCGCGCGCGGCAACCCTTCTCGGGCGGATCGACAATCCGCGAGCCGACCTGGTCGCGTTCGGTGAGGCCTGGGCCACGCGCGAGCCCGAGACGGCGCTTCACTTCGACATGGTCCGACAGGTCAACGCGGACGCCGAGCACATCGACCCGGCGGTTCTCGCCGCCTGGCAGGAGGCTGGTCCTCGCCGGGTGCGAGACGCGATCGCCGGGCACTTGCGCAGGCACGCCGACGAGGGCGTCTTCGTCATCGACGATGAGCGGGTCGCCGCAGTGCAACTCGTCCAACTGACGGCCGGGTCGGTCGATTCAGTGGCAGGTGTGTCCGCGGCCGATATCGTGCGAGCGGGTGTTGACGTGTTCCTGGCGGCGTACGGGACTGCGTGATAGATGTGACCGCATGAACTCGTTGCGCGTAGCCATCGAACCGACATCCGATCGCCCTCTCGCCTCGGCCGTCGAGGAGACGGGCGCAGCCGTCGTCCCGCTCGCCGAAGCGCAGGCTCTCGTGTGGATCGGCGGTCCTGCCGGGTTCCCGGAGCTTCCGGATGCCGTCGAATGGGTCGCGCTCAGCACCGCGGGCATCGAGGGCTTCGTCGAGGCGGGAGTCATCGACGACAAGCGGATCTGGACCAATGCATCCGGCTTCTACGCTCGCGGCGTCGCCGAGCACGCGCTCGCGCTTCTGCTCGGCGGCACCCGCCAGATCGTTCGGTCAGCGAAGACCCGCTGGGCGAAGGACACGGTGGATCCGGCCGTGCGTACGTTGCGTGGAAGCACCGTCGCGATCGTCGGTGCAGGCGGAATCGGACGCGAACTGACCCCGCTGCTGAAGGCGTGTGGGGCACGGGTACTCGCGGTCAACCGGTCAGGGCGGCCAGTGGACGGCGCCGACGTCACCGTCGCGTCCGATCGGATCGACGAGGCGCTGACCCAGTCGGACCATGTCGTCCTGGCCGCTCCCGACACCCCGGAGACACGCCATACCATCAACGATCGGACGCTCGCGCTCCTCAAGCCGCATTCGTGGATCGTCAACGTTGCGCGCGGACCACTCGTCGACGAAGCTGCGTTGGAACGGGCATTGACGGCACGGACGATCGGCGGAGCAGCGCTCGACGTCACCGACCCGGAACCGCCGGCCTCAGACCATCCGCTGTTCGGATTCGACAACGTCGTCATCACACCGCACGTCGCCAATCCGAACGGCCGTCTCACCGAGGAGATGGCACCGTATCTCGCCGAGAACTTGCGAAGGTTCGCGGCAGGCGAGGAACTCCTTGCTCGCATCGAGATCGGCCGAGGCTACTGACGCTGGTGTGTCGCGTCAGATGACGTGGTCGAAGCCCTTCTCCTCGACGCGCCGAGCGATACGCCATCCGTCGGGGATCCGGACGAACTCGTCGATGTACCAGATTCCGCAGTACAGGACCTGTTTCGGTTCGTCGGACAGGACCATCGGGTTGAAGCACATGGTTCGTCCGTTCGCGGCGTCGCCGTCGATCTTGAGGTCGAAGTTGCCGAGCAGATGGACGTAGGCCGGGAATCTCGGGAGGACGTCGGCGAGCCAGGCTTTCACCTCGGGGAAGGGTCCCTGTGCGCCGCCGGATGCGCTGTAGTCGATGTAGGCGTCCGGGATGAACAGTCGATCGAGGTCGTCGAAGCGACGCGAGTCGATCGCGGTCGAGTAGTCGATCATCAACTGCTGGATCTCAAAGCGGTCCGAGATCTCCTGCAGGTCCATCACGTAGCGGTCCTCCGTCGGTGCAGTGTGGCGATCACACTTGCTGACCAGCGTGGCATGCTCGGCGCCGTGGGTCAGTCGAATCTGTCGTTGAGTCGTCTGAGGATGTCTTCGGAGAGGGGCTTGCCGGGCGGCGTCCGCCAACACGCGCCGAGAACGTCGTAGCCGAGATCGCGGACACGGCCGTGTTCGGGCCAGTAGGCGTGTGCCCACGCGGGGTCGTCGGACGCGCTGTCGCTGGCGGCCAGTTCGGCCTCGAGCAGGTGCCACTGGAGGTCGCGACGGTTCGCGCGCATCGGTGGCCCGTCGACGGGTGCGCTCGCGCCGTCGTCGAGCACGTGTCGCCCAGCTCGGAGCGCGATTCCGTCTGCGCCACGGAGCGTGCGACGATGCGCTCGAGGAAGCAGAAACCACATGGTGAGCAGTGCGATTCCGACGCCGATGACGGTTTCGATGAGCCGGTCGCGGACCTGATCGGCCAGCGGGGTTGAGGGGCCGCCGATGAGGAGTGCGAGCGGGGTGATGAAGATGACGGCGACCGCGTAGTTGGTGCTCACGGTCAGCTCGATCAGCATGTTGAGGATTGTCAGCACGATGATCAGGATGCTGATGTGGAGGTCCAGGGCATGCAAGGCGGCGAACAGTCCTACACCGAGTACGGTGCCGATCACGCGATGTGCGCCACGGACGGCTCCGTGCACCCGGTCGGGCCCCATCTGCAGGACCAGGACCGCGCTGAGTATCGCCCAATCGGGGCGACCGAGTCCCGCGGACACCGCGATCACGCCCGCCACGACTGCGGCGACGGTCGCGCGGAACGCGCTGACCGCCGCGTGCGAGTTGCGCCTGGCCGCGAAGCGGAGTCGATGGACTATCCGTGGACGGGGAAGAGGCGCGACGAATCCGTCTCCGCCGTCGCCGTCGGGTTCGGTGCTGTTGACCTTCAGATGTGCTGACCATAGGCGTTGGGCGAGGTCGCCGTCCGTCGCGGCTGCGTCGTGAAGGACCGACCACGCGTTCAGCGTCGAGAGCGCGACCCCGTGTCGCTCGGCAGGCTCAGCCTCCTCGTTCCGCGATAAGTACTGCTCGGCAGCGTTCAACGCCGCAGCCGTCGCCGCATGCTCTGGTCCGTGCGGGCGCCACAGTGCAGGCGCCATGCTCATCACCAGTGCCACGATCACGCCAGTCGCAACGAACAGTGCGAGATGTGCGATGTCGACGCCGTGCTGCGCGACGAGCTGTGAGACTCCGGCGACGAGCAAGAAGAAGTAGGGGCCGGGCGGTCCCAGACGTAGAGCGTTCGCGACGAAGACGGACGCGGCCGCGCATGCAGCGAGTGCGAGGACGACTCCGAGCATCGCCGGGGTCGACGGATCGGGACCGATGCCGGAGCCGAGCGCTCCGAACCCGGTGGCAGCCGCCAGCAACAGCACGCCCGCGGTTAGAACGACCTTCCAACGCAACAGGTACGGGCGCCGTTCACCGTAGAGTGCCGCGAACGCGCCGAGCGCCGCGAGCAACGACTCCTGACCGAAACCACAGGCGAGCAGGATCGACGACGCCACCGCCAACGACAGTCCGGAACGCAGCGCAGGCGCCCACCTGCCCTTCGTCGACGGTCGTCGGAGCAAGAGGCCGCGCGCAGCGGGACGTGGTGGCGGGGGCGAGGAAGGTGAAGGTGAGCCGGTCACTCGGCCTCGGAGTCCGCCTCGGCCTGCTCCCGTGCGCGACGACGGTCGGCGTGCAACGAACGAACACGACGCTCTTCGCGCAAGACTTCGACGTGGCGCTCGCGTTCGGCGGCCAACCACTCCGGCATCTCTTCGAGAAGCGCGTTGATCTGATCGGTGGTCAGGGCCTCGGTGATCTCGCCGCGGATCAGCCCGGAATTCGAGATGCCGAGCTTGCCTGCGACGAGATTCTTCGGATGCGGCCCGTTCGCACGCAGGTCCCGCAGCCACTGAGGCGGGTCCGCTTGCAACGCAGTGAGTTCGGAACGCGTGATGGTGCCGTCGCGGAACTCGGCCGGGGTCGCCGGCAGGTACACGTCAAGCTTCTTGGCGGCGGTGGCCGGTTTCATTGACTGCGAACTCATGAGTCCAGGGTATCGGGCGGTAGCCTCAATCCGTGAGCACGGCCGACACCCCACAGCGCTTCCGCCTCGCCTACGTGCCCGGCGTGACTCCGGGCAAATGGGTGCGGATCTGGCGCGACCGACGAGCCGATGTGCCCCTCGATCTCCTCGCGCTCGACGTGGCCGCGAGCGCTGCGGCCATCGCCGACGGCACGGCCGATATGGCGATCACGCGAATTCCAGACGCCCTCGCGCATGCCGATCCCGGTCCGCACCATTGCATCTCGCTCTACGAGGAGACGACAGTCGTCGTCGTGCCGAAAGACCACGTGCTGACGGTGGGCGACGAACTCACGCTCGACGACATCGCCGACGAACAGTTCCTCTGGCCCCTCGACGAGCCGCTCGTGGTGCCCGAGAGCCCGGGAGGCTCGGTCGATCATCGTCCCGAGACCACCGCGGACGCGATCGAACTCGTCGCGGCGGGGATCGGCCTGTTGCTGGTCCCGCAGTCGTTGGCACGGCTGCACCACCGCAAGGATCTCGTCTACCGTCCGATGGTCGGCGCGCCGACGAGCACAGTCGGTCTCCTGTGGCCGGACCCGACCACGCCGCTGGCCGACGACTTCATCGGCATTGTCCGAGGCCGCCGTGCCGGTTCCTCGCGCGGCGATGTCGAGCCCGCTCCGAAACGGTCGGCCAGGGAGAAGACAGCTGCCAAGCGTGCCGCCCGCGAGGCCGCAGGGAAGATCCCGGGCAAGAGCAAGCGTCGTCCGGCTCCTGGTCGGCGACGCGGCCGCTGATCGCGCGGGAGCTACCGGCGCGAGGCGCACACGTGCAGCTCGGGGAAGCGGTGAAAGCCCTCGGCGGGCCGACTCACTGTTCGCCACAGTTCGTCGAATCCCGCATCGGTCAGTGCATCGACCATCGAGTCGGGATGCCAGCGCCACGCGCGCGCGACGGCGTGGTCGAACTCTTCGATGCCCGGCTCGTCGGTCGATTGGCATGCCACGAGCAGCACTGCTCCGGGTTGCAGTCGAGAAGCCCAGTCGCGCAGACACTCTCGAACCTGTTGCGGTTCTACGTGAATGAGACTGAACCGCGCGAGCACACCGGCGACTGCGCTCAGATCCACGCCGAGCAGCGATGCGTCATCCTGAGCGAACGTCAGGCCGGGGTGCGAGTGGCGAGCCTGATCGAGCATTCCAGCGCTCGGGTCCACGGCGCTCACCGAAAAGCCTGCGTCCGCCAGGTAGGCGGCCACATGGCCGGTGCCGCAACCGACGTCGACGATCGCGTGTGTGACTCCGGCGCTGCGGACGTGCTGGGCGAAGGCGTCGACGGCGGCGCGTTCGACGGGAGACTGGAAGGCCTCGGGTATCAGGTCGGCGTACGTCCGGGCCATCGCGTCGTAGCCGGGCTTCTCATCGTAGCCGGGATTCTCGGGGGTCATCGGGCGTCGGCCTTCGCGATGCGCACGAGATCGGCTGCGGGGCCGGTCAATTCGCGCGGAGGGCGCCAGACTGCGCGGAGCGATCGGGTCAGGTCCAGGCCGGCGACGTCGACGGTCCGCACCGTCCCGGAGCGGGCGTCGTCGGCGATCGCGAGGGTGCTCAAGACGGCGGGTCCGACGCCTGCGGCCACCGAGGTACGGATCGCGGCGCTGCTGCCGAGTTCGAGTAGCGGCTCGGCCCGCTCGTAGGCGGCCAGTGCCTCGTCGAGCGTCGTCCTGGTTCCCGAACCGGGTTCGCGCACCAGCAGTCCGGTGGCGGCGAGCTCCTCAGCGGTCACTTCACGTCGACGCCTTGTCCACGGGTGGTCCGGAGGTACGACGGGCACCAATCGGTCGTGAGCGACTACCGTGCTGCACAGCTTCGACGGAACCGTCGGGGACTCGACGAAGCCGAGATCGCAGGCGTCGTTCGCCAGGGACACGAACACCGTCGACGAGTTCTGAACCCGGAGGTGAACGGTGACTTCGGGGAATCGGCTACGGAATGTGCCCAACCATCGGGGGAGGAGATGCTCGGCGACGGTCATCGACGCGCCGACCGTCAACTCGGCGGTGTGGTCCGCGTGCAGGCCGGAGGCGACATCGAGGAGTCGGGTCGCGTCGTCGACGGTGCGTCGAGCCCAATGCACGAGCACGGTGCCGTGCGGGGTGAGCTTGGATCCTGCAGTCGCACGTTTGAGCAGCGGAACACCGAGTTGTCGTTCGAGCCGCGCGATCGATCGACTCGCGTTGGGCTGGGCGATGCCGCATGCGCGCGCCGCAGCGCCCAGGCTGCCCTGGTCGTCGACACCGACGAGCAGTTCCAGCGCGCCGAGGTCGAGCGATCGTAGATCCACGCGAACACCTTAACCTGCGAATATGCCTCTCCGGCATGGGTCACACATATCATCTCGATATGCACGCATGTCGATGAGTCGGCTACCGGTCTCGCGCCGGGCGGTCGAGGCTGGACCCATGACGATCCACAGAGTCCAGGCCTCGGACGCTGCGCCCGGCCTCGCGCTCGCAGGGCTGGGTACCGCGGTCGCGGTCGCGATCAATATGCTGCTGCCCGCCGTCAGTCCGCTGTTGATCGCAATCATTCTCGGAGCAGTGTGTGCCAACGCGGTGACGTTGCCTGCGGCGGTGAGGCCAGGGCTGGCGATCGTGTCGAAATCGGTCCTGCGCATCGGCGTCGCACTGCTCGGTCTGCAGCTGGTCCTCGGCGACATCCTGGGGCTCGGGTTCGGTGCGATCGTGATGGTGGTGGTGATCGTCGCGGGCGGCATCGTCGGCACCCTCTACATCGGAAAGCTGCTCGGAATCCCGTTCGCACAGCGTCTGCTCATCGCGTGCGGGTGCTCGATCTGCGGAGCCGCGGCAGTTGCCGCAGTGGACGGTGTGATCGACGCCGAGGATGAGGACGTGGCGGCGGCCATCGGCTGCGTCGTCGTCTTCGGAACGCTGATGATTCCGGCGCTGCCGTTCCTGTCGCACGTCCTCGGTCTGTCGGACACCGATGCCGGCATGTGGGCAGGTGGATCTATCCACGAGGTCGCACAGGTCGTGGCGGCAGGGGGCATGATCGGGGGTAGCGCATTAGCCGTCGCCGTGGTGGTGAAACTGGCCCGAGTCATCCTGCTGGCCCCCGTGCTCGCGGTGATCAGTGTTCGGCAACGGTCGGCCATCGCGGCCGACGGCAAGCGCCCTCCGTTGGTCCCGCTCTTCGTCCTCGGATTCCTCGCCTGTGTCGCGATACGTTCGGTCGGCATCGTTCCCGACACCGTCCTCGATATCGGCAAACAGATTCAGGTGGTCGCACTGACCGCAGCCATGTTCGCGCTCGGTACCGGGGTCCGCTTGTCGCTGTTTCGGTCGGTCGGGTCGCGGCCGTTCATTCTGGCGACGTGCGCGACGGTGCTCGTCGCTGTTCTCGGGCTGGGCGGTGTACTCGCTGTAGGTTGATGGCTAATCCGGCAATACGGAATTGTCGGACCCTCTTGCTAGTGTCTAGTCAGAAGTCGAGAATAAGCTCTGACCAGCGGCAAGGAGGTGATTTCGGTGAACGGCTCCAGCTACCGCGTCGTGCTCCCGGAGTCGCCGGCCGATCTGATCGCGCTCGCTGACGCGGCTGTGGCCAAGCTCAACGAGGTGTCTTTCGCGGCGTTGTCGGGTGCGGAGTTGCTCGCTGCGGCTGAGACGAATGAGCGGATGCGGGCGCGGACTGAGGCGGTGACGACGAGTCTGATGATCGAATTGTCGGACCAGTTCGCGTTCCAGGCGCACGGCTATATGACTGTGCAGAAGTATCTGATGAATGGTCTGCGTCTGGGGGTGCGTGAAGCCAACGCGCGGATCAAGTTGATGTTCGCGACGGGTGAGTTCCGTTCGATCGGTGGTGAGCGGTTGTCTGCGCGCAATCCGGAGGCGGCGCGAGCGCTGCGTGAGGGTGCGATCAACCGCGGCCATGTCGCCGAGATCGAAGCGGTGATGGACAAGATTCCGGCTCGGGTCGACGCATCGACGGTGGCGGAGGCCGAAGGGCAGCTGACCGAGATCGCGCGCACGTTGTCGCCCGAAGGCGTTCGCACTGCCGGTGCCCGGCTGCTGGGGCATCTCGACCCCGATGGGGAGATGACCGACGACGCGGACCGTCGCCGGACGCGTGGGTTCACCGTAGCTCCGCAGGAT
>NZ_JBQEDL010000052.1:0-18637 GCF_052106715.1 Gordonia sp. (in: high G+C Gram-positive bacteria) | reverse complement strand
TAGCTCGCTGGGCTCATAACCCAGAGGTCGTAGGTTCAAATCCTGCCCCCGCTACCACTGTAAAAGACCCGCACCGGAAACGGTGCGGGTCTTTTTCTTTCCTAGTCGGCAGGGCCGTGACCGTCACGTCGTAATTGTCGTAGGCGCGTCGTAGGTTGATCGCACAGAGGTCAACGGACCGGTGGCTCGCTTCCCGTGTATATGGAGTAGCGGATTCGCCCCGGTCCGAACCGGCTGACGATACGGGGGTGTCGGGGAATGTCTGCAGCACTGGGTCCGGAATGGGACGAGCACGCGATCGGGCGGGCGATCACGCCGATCCGACTGCAGTCGTACCGGTCGGCAGCGCGGGGAGACCTGCACGCGGCGCTGCGGCTGTACGACTGGAACGCTGTGGCGTCGGCCGCGGTACTGATGACCGTGGCGATGGTAGAGGTGATCACACGCAATGCGATGGACTCTCAGCTGACTGCCTGGGCGGCGCGACGCGGTGAGCGGTCGTGGTTCGACGCGATACCGCTCGACGGGAAGGCACTCGCAGCGCTCGATCACGCGTTCGGAAAGATCGAGGCCGGGCCGTGTGGGAACGACTTCCACGGGAAGGTCGTCGCCGAACTCAGCTTCGGGTTCTGGCGGATGCTGGTGGCTCAGCGGTACCTGACGTCGCTGTGGGTGCCAGCCCTCAACAAGGCGTTCCCCCACGGCTACCGCGACATCCGCGAACGCCGACTCCGCGTGGAGCGAAATCTTGCCGCGCTCGTCGCAGTCCGAAACCGGGCCGCGCACCACGAGCCGATCCACGGACGCGATCTGTTGGCCGATCTCCGCTCGGCGGTCGAGATCGCCACCTGGGTGGACGTGGACGCCGGCGCTTGGGTCACGGCGCGGTCGCCGCTGGAGAGCGTCGTCCGACGACGACCCACAGCGAGATGAGAGTCCGCGGTCAGTGCGGGTCGGCGCGGGCGCGCGCTCGATGCCAGGCCCACAGGAGTCCGGCGACCACGATCACGATCAACACAACGTCCACGCCGGGGCGTGCGAGTGTGTCGGCGGCGTCCTGCAACCTGTCCCGGACACTCTCAGGGACCGGCTCGCCGACACCGACGAGTCCGTCGGTGAGCCAGTAGGCGACGCCCGCGACGATCAGGACGAGACCGGTCACGACCTGGACGGGGTTCCACTCGCGGCCCGCGACGGTGAACGACATTCGGAAGAGCAGACGACGAGCGCGGTCGCCGATTCGCCGCCAGAGGAGTACCAGGATCAGCATCGGGACCACCATCCCGACCGCGTACACGCACAACAAGACCACTGCGCCTGCGACGTCGCCGCGCGCCGCGGCCAGCGTCAGCACAGCGCCGAGGATCGGTCCGGTGCAGAAACTCGCTGCGCCGGCTGCGGCCCCGAGCAGCAGACTCTTCACCAGCCCGGTCTGCGAGCGCGCGAGACCGGTGAGTGGTTCCGTTCCGGGCACCAACCGGGTCAGGTCGAGTCCGCGCCCGAGTAACGCCACCACGCCGAGGACGATGAGCACGAGCGAGGTGACCGCCACGATCGTCGATCGGTACTCGACGACGAGACGCCCGGCCGCGCCGAGTCCGACGCCGATGGGCAGCAGCAGTGCTACCAGCCCGATATAGAACGCGGCGCCGTGGACGAGGAGGCGGGGGCCAGAACCCACCGACGACGCGAAGAAGGCGGGCAGCAGCAGCGCACTGCACGGACTGAGCAACGTCAGAGCGCCGCCCGCCAGCGCCGCGGCCAGGCCGACGTCCATGTCAGTTGCCGGTAGCCGTCAGCGCGCGATGCAACGCGTCCGTGAACACCTTCGTGGGCTGTGCGCCGAGGATCGGCTCGTTGCCGAGGACGAACGCGGGCGTCGTATACGTCCCCGCGGTGAAACCGTCGCTCGCCTTGTTGCGCACCGCGCTGAGGACACGCCGGGATTCGTAGTCGGTGCGCAGCCGTGGGACGTCGAGGTGGAGTTCGTCGGCGAGTGCGATGAGCGCATCGTCGTCCAGTTCGGACTTGGGTCGCGGCTTACCGCCTGCGAAGAGCGCCTGGTGGTAGTCGAGCATGCGTCCTTGGAGGGCTGCGGCATACGCGGCGCGCGCGGCGCGTTCGGATGCGTCGCCGTAGACGTTCATGTCGCGGAACTCGATCCGCAGCTTCCCCGACGTCGTATAGGGGAGGAGTTCGGGCAGGGTGTCCGCCGACCACTGCGCGCAGTACGGGCACTGGAAGTCGGTGAACATCACCAGTCCGACCGGCGCGTCGGCAGGACCCAGAGCCATCGGGTCCTCGGGATCGCGGTCCTCCCACTCGCTCCGGATCGATTCTGCGGACTGGGTCTCGGACGTCGAGCCGGCTGACGAATCGTCTCCTGACGGGCGGAGCAGAACGAATGCGACGGCGACCACGCCGATCACGATCACCGTCGAGGGGACGATCCGCGATGTCCACCAGGGGCGGTGTTGTTCGGTCATGGCTGCACCGTAGCAACGTGCGCGCATGGGACCATCTGTCCATGACTCTGACCCTTGCCGCGCAAGTCGCTTTGATCGCCGCCGGAGTGCTCTTCCTCTGGGCGCTGCTGTTGGGCGTGTGGAAGTTCGCAGAGATCACGCGGAGCCCGACTGGGCAGGCGCACGTGTACGTCGACATCGCGCACCGCGCCGCACTGATGTATTCGTTCGCGACGGCGATGCTCGCGGTGTTCGTTCAGTTCAGTGCGTGGAGCACCGTCGTGAACACGGTGGCGCTCGGCGTCGTCGTGTTCTTCTTCGTCACCGCGATCGCGTCGTACTGCTTACACGGCGTGCTGCGCGATACGGACAACCAAATGCATCCGACCTCGCCGATGATGACAGCGGCCATGGTGGCGCTCATCATCGGCGAGGTCGGAGGAAGCGCCGTAGTAATAGCGGGCTTCATCGTCGAGCAAACACATACGTGGAGCTGACGAGAGGGGCGCAGTGCTCGGTAGGCGGCGCCCCTGAGGGGTCAGAACCCTTAGAGGTTCGAACCGCAGACCGGCCATGCTCCCGGTCCCTGGGTGGCGAGAACGTTCTCGGCCACACTGATCTGCTCTTCACGCGACGCGTCGGCCGGGCTGCCCGAGCCGCCGTTGGCCGACCAGGTCTCCTGCGAGAACTGCAGACCGCCGTAGTAGCCGTTGCCGGTGTTGGTCGACCAGTCGCCACCGCTCTCGCACTCGGCGACGGCATCCCAGTTGTGGCCGGTGTCTGCCGACGCGATGCCGGAGACGCCTGCGGTCGCTGCCAACGGTGCGACGGTCAGCGCGCCTGCGACGGCGGTACGGATTGCGATCTTCTTCAAACTCACAGAGGTACTCCTTCATCGTGGGCGGCACCGGTCATCGGTGCCTCTCAACGGGCCGGAGGCGACGCTACGGATTGCGAAACCGAAGGTCACGTCCACTTTGGTGGGCGCAGTCACAAACGCTAGCTACAGCAAGCATGGGTGACGGCGGCATCCTTCCAGGTCAGCGCCGTGATCATACCGTTATCGATCCGTGATCTGAAACGGACTAAATGTGACTGGACACACCGCTGAAAAGTGGTGCACGTCACTGCCTGAATAGGTCTGCTGATCGCGAGAATCGCACGTCGGACGTCGAACTCCGCTCGCTGTCGCGGGTCCGCCGATACCGTTGAGCCATGTCCGACTACGCACACGAGTTCGCCCGCAGCACCGACGACCCGGAGGCCTTCTGGCTCGACGCCGCTCGAGGGGTCGACTGGATCCAGGAGCCGTCCACGGCGCTCGACGACTCCGCAGCGCCGATCTATCGGTGGTACCCCGATGCGTCCCTCAACACGAGCGTCAACGCCCTCGATCGGCATGTGGCCGCCGGGCGCGGCGAGCAAGACGCCCTCATCTGGGACTCGGCCATGACCGGTGCGGTACGCAAATACACCTACGCGCAACTGCTGAAGGAGGTGTCTGGATTCGCCGGAGTGCTCGTGGCGCAGGGCGTCGGCAAGGGCGACCGCGTCGTCGTCTATATGCCGATGATCCCCGAGGCGGCGATCGCGATGCTCGCGTGCGCACGCATCGGCGCGGTGCACTCGGTGGTATTCGGCGGTTTCGCCGCCCCCGAACTCGCAACCCGCATCGACGACGCTGAGCCGGTCGCCGTCGTCACCGCGTCCGGCGGCCTCGAACCGGGCCGCACGGTCGAATACCTGCCGCTCGTCGCATCGGCGATCGAGCAGGCGGCAGCGAAGCCCCGCACCGTGATCGTGAAGGACCGCGCCGAGGTCCCGGGCACCGCCGCCGAGTACTCCGGGTGGCTCGACTGGGACTCGGAGATCGCGGACGTCTCGCCGGCCGACCCCGTCGAAGTCGCTGCCACCGACCCGCTGTACATCCTCTATACGTCGGGGACGACGGGTAAGCCCAAGGGCGTCGTCCGCGACAACGGCGGCCACGCCGTCGCCCTCACCTGGTCGATGTCGAACATCTATGGCATCGCGCCTGGCGAGACGTGGTGGACCGCGTCCGACGTCGGCTGGGTCGTCGGCCACAGCTACATCGTGTACGGCCCGCTGCTGATCGGGGCCACCACGGTGATGTACGAGGGGAAGCCAGTCGGCACCCCGGATGCGGGCGCCTTCTGGCGGGTGATCGCCGACCACGGCGTCGTCGCGCTGTTCACCGCGCCGACGGCGATTCGCGCCGTGCGCAAGGCGGACCCCGATGCGTTAGAACTCGACAAGTACGACGTCTCCTCGCTGCGAACCCTGTTCGCCGCGGGGGAGCGGCTCGATCCCGACACCTTCTCCTGGGCGTCGAAGACCCTGGGCGTTCCCGTCGTCGACCACTGGTGGCAGACCGAGACCGGCTGGGCCATCGCGGCGAATCTCCGCGGCCTGGAACCGATGCCGATCAAGGCGGGATCGCCGACGGTCCCGGTGCCCGGCTACCAGGTCCAGATCCTCGACGCCGAGGGGGCGCCGGTCGCCGCGGGCGACGAGGGCAACATCGTCGTCAAACTGCCGATGCCGCCCGGGACTCTCGCCGGACTGTGGCGTGACGAGCCCCGATTTCGTGCGTCGTATCTGAACACCTTCGACGGCTACTACCTGACGGGCGACTCCGGCTACATCGACTCCGACGGCTACGTGTTCGTGCTCGGGCGGTCCGATGACGTCATCAACGTCGCCGGTCACCGCATGTCGACGGGGTCGATCGAGGCTGTCGTGGCCACTCATCCGGCGGTGGCCGAATGTGCGGTCGTCGGCATCCACGACGACCTCAAAGGGCAGCGGCCCAGTGGCTACGTGGTCCTCAAGTCCGGCGTCGACATCGACGACGACATGCTGCGCACCGAGTTGGTCGCGCGAGTGCGGGACGAGATCGGCGCCGTGGCCACCTTCCGTGACGTGACCGTGGTCGAGGCGTTGCCGAAGACGCGCTCGGGAAAGATTCTGCGCAAGACCATGCGGCAGATCGTCGACCGGGAGGAGTACACAGTCCCGTCGACCATCGAGGATCCCGCAGTGCTCGAAGCGTTGGTCGAGCAACTCGGGCACTAATCGCGGATCATCCGATCGCCCCGGGACGAAGTAGGCGCCGCATCGCGTCCATCACCTCGTCTGTGGTGATCGTCCGGTTCACGGAGTGCTCGACGATCAACGCGTTGACGGCGCCGATGTACCCGGCCCAGACGAGGGGCGATGCCTCGGAGGTGGACAGTCCGTGTTCGCGGCCGAGCGCTGTGACTGTGTTGAGCATTGCCGACCACTCAGCGCGTCGTGCGTGACGATGCCCTTCGAATTCGGGGCTGACGCCGACGACCTCGACGAAGCTCACCCGTGTCCGTTCCGGGCTGGCCGCGTAGAAGTCGACGAACGCGCCGACACCTGCGTCGAGGAGGTCTTCCACAGTGATGTCGGGGCGGTTCAGGACTCGGTCGATCGCCGTCGACACGGCGGTCATCGACCCGGTCTGCACTTCGTCGTAGAGCTCACGTAGTAGGTGCTCGCGGCCGGAGAACTCCTCGTAGAACTGCCGAGACGAGAGCCCGGCGTGCTTGCAGACCTCGGGGACCGACGTTCCCGCGTAGCCCTTGGCGCCGAACAGTGAGAGCGCGGACTCGATGAAGCGTGCGCGTCGCTCGATACGGCGCTCGGTCAACGAGCGGCCACGGTAGCTTCGAATGCCGGTCACCATGCAAGGTTATCGACCGCTCCGTGGCCCGCTCGTCGTTCGGCGTTACTTTCCGTTACCGAGCCGTGCGCCGAACAGCGCCGCGAGGTCGGCGCCGATCACGTCCGAGAACGTCGGCCACCACGAGGCGTCGGTCATCATGCTCAGCTCGTTGCGGGTGGTGCACTTCGGCTCGATCGTTTTGCCGTCGAGTCGGTCCTTTAGCCACAGAAGGGCACGCGGCGCACCGGAGACCTCGGCGATGACATGTTCGGACATGTGATCGCGCGTGTAGGTGATCGACGGGCCGTCCGTGCGGCAGTAGTCGCGCACCAGGGTGTCCACCTGGCCGACGGGGATGATCTCGTCGAGGGCCGAGTTCCAGATGTACATCGGCATGTCCGGTCGTGTCGTGCCCATCTTGGTCTCGGTGAGCACCCGCTTGACCGGCGGGGCCTTCAACGGATCGCCCGGCCAGCCGATGAAGCCCTTGTTGTTCAGGAAGGGGAAGGTCATCGCCTGGTACTGGACGCACAAGGGGCCCTTCAACGCGAGGAGCGCCTTTCCGGTGGGGTTGAGGTGTCGGTCGAGGAACCGATCGAAGTAGCCGTACTCGCGGGTGAGGCCGGCGATGGCGCCCAGAACGAGGCCGCTGGTGACGTTGTTCTGCGCGGCGTTCAGGACCGGGCCGAGATCGGCAGGAACGCCGCCCTCAGCGGCACCGACGATGTTCAGTTCCGGCGCGTACGACTTCTTCAGCTCTGCCGCGTGTCCGGTGACGATTGCTCCGCCGGAGTATCCGTACATTCCGATCGGCGAGGCGTCGGTGATGGTCGACGGTGCGAACGACTTCGCGGCGCGCAGGCTGTCGAGGGTGATTCGCGCACCGAGCGGCCCGGCGGCGTAGGCGTGGTTCGGCCCTTCATGATCGGGGAGCACCACGGCGTATCCCTGGTGCAGGAAGCCTTGGGCGATCAGCAGTTCGGCCGGGGCGACGGCTTGTCCGAGCAGCGGTGCCGCGTTGAGATGCTGAACGGCGTACGACGTCGCACAGTATCCGGCGGTCGAGTCCTCCGCGATCTGCATGGAGATCACCTTGCGTGGCCGGTTCGCGGCGGCGCCCCGTGGTTTGAGGATCGTCGTCACCGCGGGTATCGCCCTGCCCGACGTGTCGGTCGAGGCGAACGAGAGCTGCCACGCGTCTACGTTGATCGGCACTGCGCCGAAGTTCGCCGGTGTGATCTTCCGAGCGGCGATGATCTCGCCGGGAGCGGCCGCGGCGACCTTGGCCGGTGCCGGACGGTAGAACGACGGGTCGAGTTCTTGGGGGAGGGGCACCAGCGGCGCGGGAACGTACTTCGTCGTCGTGGCGGTCGGCGCTGCCTCCGCGGGGGTGGCGACGCCGCCAAGGGCGAGGGCTGCAGCACCGATTGCTATCAGTGTGCGGACGGACGAACGAGGCATGCGAGTCTCCCTATGTGAAACACGTATATTTCAGATTTTGAGTGAGACTACGCTCACTGTGACTGCAAGCACAAGTCCCGGGTGTGAGTCGGGCGAGTACGTCGGTTGCACCCCGGTGGAGCAGCGAAAAGCCCGCCCCGCCCGATGTCGGAGTCGGGTGGGGCGGGCTTGGCTCAGGCCGAGCTCAGATCACTTCAGGTCGGCGCTGCTCTTACCGAGTACGCGGCGGGCGATGATCAGTTGCTGGATCTGCTGGGTGCCTTCGAAGATGTCGAGGATCTTCGAGTCGCGGGCCCACTTCTCCAACAGCGTGCGCTCGGAGTAGCCGTACGTCGACGCGAGTTCGACGGCCTTGTTCGTCACGTCGGTGCCGGTACGACCTGCCTTGGCCTTCGACATCGACGCCTGGAGCGAGTTCGGCTCCTTGTTGTCGGCCATCCATGCCGCGCGCAGAGTCAACAGATACGACGCCTCCCAGTCCGCCTCCAGTCGGATGAACTCGGCGGCAGCGGCCGACTGGTCGGCGGCCGGACGGTCGTAATCGATCTCGATTCCCGCGTCTTCCAGCAGCTTGCGGAGCTCTTCGAGTGCGGCCCGGCTGACGCCGACGGCCATCGCGGCCACCATCGGCCGGGTGTTGTCGAAGGTCTGCATGACGCCGCCGAAGCCCTTCTTGACGTCCACCTCCGGTGAACCGAGAAGGTACTCCTTCGGGATGCGGCAGTCCTCGAACCGGATCACCGCGGTGTCGGACGCGCGGATGCCCAGCTTGTGCTCCAGGCGGACGATCGTCACACCGGGATGTTCGCGGGGCACCACGAAGCTCTTGATCGCGGCGCGGCCGAGGCTGCGGTCGACCGATGCCCAGACCACGATGTGCGATGCGCGCGAACCCGCGGTGACGAAGATCTTCTCGCCGTTGAGGACGTACTCGTCGCCGTCGGCGGTCGCCGTGGTGGTGACGGCGGCCGAGTCGGAGCCGAAGCTCGGCTCGGTGATCGCCATCGACGCCCACACCTCGTCGCCGCCACCGAGCATCTCCAACTGCTCGTCGGTGGCGACCGCGGCGATCGCTGCGTTGCCGAGTCCCTGGTAGGGGATCGACAGCATCAGCGCGACGTCGCCGTACGACGCCCACATCGAGTTGAGGACCGACTGCATGTTGCCGCCGTTTGCGACGTAGCCCTCGGGACGCTCCTTGTTGGCGTCGCCGCGTCCACCCGCTGCGCCTGCACCCGCCTGGCCGGTCGCAGCGAGTCCGCTGTACAGGCTGGCGAGGGTGTCGAGTTCCACCGGGTAGGTGTGCTCGGCGAGGTCGTACTTGCGACTGATCGGACGGAAGATCTGCAGGGCGGCCTGCCGCGCCTGGTCGATCGTGTTGTCCAGCTTCTTCGGCAGTTCCAGATTGATAGCCATTGTCTGCTCCTTGCTCGCCTGTCCTCTTAGAGGACGACGATGCCTTCGCCGATGCCTGCACCGCGCAGGTCGCGGTACCAGCGCTCAACCGGGTGCTCCTTGGTGAAGCCGTGACCGCCGAGCAGCTGCACGCCGTCCAGGCCGATCTGCAGACCCTTGTCGATCGTCAGCTTGCGTGAGAGAGCGGCTTCGCGGGCGAACGGCAGACCCTGCTCGGCGCGCGAGGCTCCGCGCAGCGTCACCAGTCGCAGTCCGTCGATCTCGGTCGCGATATTCGCGACCATGAACGCGACGGCCTGACGGTTGGAGATCGGCTCGCCGAACGCTTCGCGCTCGTTGACGTAGGGGACCACGTAGTCGAGCATCGCGGTCGCGGTGCCAACGGCCAGCGCCGACCAGCCAAGACGCGATAGACGGACCACGTCGCGGTAGGCGTTCTCGGCGGCTTCGCCCTCGACCTCGCCGAGCAGTGCGGTACTCGGAACGCTCACGCCTTCCAGGATCAGACGGCCCATACCCGCGGCGCGCAAGCCCATGCCCGGGTCGGCCTCGACGGACAGGCCCTTCGTGTCGGATTCGACGATGAACAGGGCCGGACGTCCGTCGAGCTGTGCGCCGACGATGAACAGCTCGGCGCTGCCCGCGGCGGGGACGAAGCTCTTCACGCCGTCAAGGCGGTAGCCGCTCGCTACCCGGGTGGCCTTGGTCTTCAGGTCGAACGCGTCGAACAGCGGCCGCGGCTCGGCGACGACGACGGCCGAGGTCGGGACGTTCTCGCCCGCGTAGTCGGGCAGGTAGGTGCGCTGCTGCCCGTCGCTGCCGAAGTTGGTGATGGTCGTGGCCACACCGCTCGGGGCGAGCAACGGAACGGCCAGCCCCATGTCGCCGTACGCCATCGCCTCGGCGACGAGTGCGTTGGTGACGACGCCACGCTCGGTGGCTGCACCGTCGAGTTCCTCGGGCACGTTGATCATCGTGATGCCGAGTTCGGCCGACCGCTTGAGGATGTCCTCGGGGGTGTTCGCAGCGGCGTCGGCGTCGTAGGCGGCCGGGCGGAGGATCTCGGTGGAGAACTCCTTGACCGTCTCGGCGATCATCGCCTGCTCGTCGTCCGGGTTCAGATCGAAGTAGCCCTTGGAGGAGGTGGCCGGACGATTCGGCTTGCCCCCGTCGGATACCTGGGTGAATGCGCGGTTGGCGGCACCAAGGGTCTTGAAACCGGTCTTGGTGGCTTCGTAGGCCACCCGGTTGATGGGCTCACGCAGGCCGTACTTCTCGGCGACGTCGGAGCCGGTGATCGCAGTCAGTACGCGCATCGCAGTGCCGATCGCGCTGCGCTTGTGCGGTGCGGCGCCGACCGACGACTCGTCGCGGGGTGCTGTGTTCGTTGTCATTTCCTCACCAGGTGTCTCGAGCGAACTTCAACGGGGGAGCGAAGTCCTTACTCCGTAGTAAGAACTGACCTTACTCGCGGGTAAGGAGGTTGTCACGCCCAATGAGAAAGTAGTCTCCTGGAAGTATGCGGCTCACACATCTCCTCCACTCCTGCGTGCTCGTCGAGCACTCGGGCACCAGTGTCCTCTTCGATCCGGGCACGTTCTCGTCCGGCTTCGAACAGCTGACCGGACTCGACGCGATCCTGGTGACTCACCAACACCCCGATCACGCTGACACCGCGCGACTGCCCGCGCTGGTCGAGGCCAATCCGGATGCGACGCGGTACGCCGATCCGGAGACCGCGGCGCAACTCAACGAGCGCGGTGACGCCGGGACGTGGTCGGTGATCGGCCCCGGTGAGACGGTGACCGTCGGCGCGTTCACGGTCCGCGGCACGGGTGGTCGCCACGCCGTCATCCACCCGGAACTGCCTGTCGTTGACAACATCTCGTACATCCTCGACACCGACGAGCAGGTCGGAGCGTTTTGTCACCCGGGCGACGCGCTCTACATCCCGTTCGAGAAGATCGACGTCCTGGCGCTCCCCGCTGCCGCCCCGTGGCTCAAGCTCAGCGAGCCGGTCGACTACCTGCGTGCGGTCAACCCACGCGTCGCGTTCCCGATCCATCAGGGGATCCAGTCCGAGGCGGGCGTCGCCGTCCACAACGGTCGGATCAGCGAGATGGCGCCCGCAGGCACCGAGTTCCGGGTCCTGGAGGCAGGCGTTCCCACGTCGGTGTGACGCGTCGTCGCACCCTCGCTTCGCTCACCGCACCCTCAATTCTCGTGTCACCCATTCATTGCGTCTTAGCAGCCTGGGCCCAGGCTGCTAAGACGCAATGAAGCTGCGGTGACCTATCTGATGCTGCGGAAGCGGATCATGAGCTCGGGCGGAGCGCGGCGAGCACGTCGTCGTGCAGCAATCCGTTGGTGGCGACGGCGCTGCCGCCCGCCGGTCCCGCCGTTCGGTCCAGCGCGGTGAACGTCCCGCCCGCCTCGCGGACCAGGACGTCGAGCGGAGCGAGGTCCCACAGGGACACCTCGGGTTCGGCGGCGACGTCGACCGCGCCCTCGGCGACGAGACAGTAGTTATAGAAGTCGCCGTAGCCGCGGACCCGCCACACGCGGTCGGTGAGGCCGATGAACTCGTCGCGGATTCCGCGATCGGCCCAGCCGGACAGGCTCGAGAACGCGAGCGACGACGACGCGAGCTCGCCGACGCCCGACACGCGGATCCGCTGCGGATCACCGCCGTCGTACGATGCGAACGCTCCGTCGCCGGCTGACGCCCACCATCGGCGATTCAGCGCGGGCGCACTCACCACGCCAACTACGGGGACGCCGTCGACCAGCAGCGCGATCAACGTCGCCCACACCGGCACGCCGCGCACGAAGTTCTTGGTGCCGTCGATCGGGTCGAGGACCCATTGACGGCCCCGCATGAGTTGGTCGCCCCCGAACTCCTCGCCGAGCACCGCGTCGTCCGGGCGGTCGGCGGCGAGCCGGTCACGCACCAGTCGCTCGCATGCGAGGTCGGCGTCGGAGACCGGAGTCAGGTCTGGTTTCGAGTCGACCTGAAGATCGAGTGCCCCGAATCGGGCCGACGTGAGCACATCGGCGGCGGACGCCAACTCGAGGGCGAGAGCGAGATCGGCCGCGTACACGGAACCCTCTGCGTATCCGGAACTTTCGGGGAGCGTTGCCACGGCTGACGACGCTACCAGCAGCGGCGTTGCGGTCCCCGCCTCGCGCGATGGACCGCAGGTACGATGACGGCCATGCCCAGCTGGATCCCCGCGTTGTTCGTCGCGCTGCTCATCGTCACCGCGATCTCACTGTTCATGTCGCGACGCGGCCGGGGATTCAGCTCGCCGACCGCCGGTCGCGGATACGTGGAGGGGACGATGACGGTCACGAGCGCGGTGCTGGGCGATCCCGACCGAGACGGCGCACGCAACTGCACGATCACCGGGACGATCACCGGCCCCGACTCGTCGCCCGCTGAAGTGTACGGGCGGATCGTCATACCTGCGGGATCCGTCGAGCCGTACCCCGGCCTGGACCAGCCCGTCGTCTACAAGCCAGGCAAGGAGGATTCCACCTGGCGTTTCGGCACCCTCCCGGACTCGGTAGGCTGAATCAGTGCATCCTGAAGCCACTGCCGACCTCGAATCGCTCGACGCCACCCTCACCACTGTCGAAAAGGTGATGGACCTCGACGAGCTTCGCCGCCGCATCGACGAGCTGGAGATGCAGGCCTCCGATCCCGACCTGTGGAACGACCAGGAGCACGCGCAGAAGGTGACGAGCGAGCTCTCGCACACCCAGTCCGAGGTGCGGCGGGCCACCGAGTTGCGCTCGCGATTGGACGACCTGCCGGTGCTGTACGAACTCGCTGAAGCCGAAGAGGGCGATGCCGGGACCGAGGCCGTCGCCGACGCCGACTCCGAGCGCGTCCGACTCCGTCGCGACATCGAGGCGATGGAAGTCAAGACGATGCTTGCCGGCGAGTACGACTCCCGCGAAGCCGTCGTCAACATCCGCGCAGGCGCGGGCGGCGTCGACGCCGCTGACTGGGCCCAGATGCTGATGCGCATGTACATCCGCTGGGCCGAGCAGCACGACCACTCGGTTGAGGTCTACGACACCTCGTACGCCGAAGAAGCCGGACTGAAGTCGGCGACGTTCGCCGTCAAAGCGCCCTATATGTACGGCACCCTGTCGGTGGAGCAGGGCACCCACCGGCTCGTGCGGATCAGCCCCTTCGACAACCAGGGGCGACGGCAGACCTCGTTCGCCGAGGTCGAGATCCTCCCCGTCGTGGAGACCACCGACCACATCGACATCGACGAGAACGATCTGCGGGTCGACGTCTACCGCTCGTCCGGGCCCGGCGGTCAGTCCGTCAACACCACCGACTCGGCGGTTCGGCTGACGCACGTGCCGACCGGGATCGTCGTCACCTGTCAGAACGAGAAGAGCCAGCTGCAGAACAAGGCTGCGGCGATGCGCGTCCTGCAGGCCAAGCTCCTCGAACGCAAGCGTCAAGAGGAGCGCGCCCAGATGGACGCCCTCAAGAGCGACACCGGAGCCAGCTGGGGAAACCAGATGCGCTCGTACGTGCTGCACCCGTACCAGATGGTCAAAGACCTGCGGACCAACGTCGAGAGCAACAACCCGAGCAACGTCCTCGACGGCGACATCGACCAGTTCATCGAAGCGGGCATCCGCTGGCGTATGGACGAGAACGCGTAGCGAGTCGAGATGACGTACCTCGTCGACGAGATCGGGCTACCGTCCTGGCTGCGCTCCATCGAACGGTGGCTGGCCGTCGACTTCGTCCAGATCCTGGTGTGGATCGTCGGCGCGATCCTCGTCGCCCGCTTCATCCGGTGGGGCGCCGATCGATACTCGCAGCACGCGCTGGCGCAGTTCGAACGCAGCGACGACATCGTCCAATCCGAGGACCTCAAGCATCGTCGCGCGCTCGTCGACGTTATGGCGTGGACGTTGATCGCCATCGTCGCCATCATCGTCGGTCTCAAGATGATGGCGTTGTGGGTGCCGACGTCCAGTCTGGTCGGCCTCAGTGCCGTACTCGGCGCCGCACTCGGTTTCGGCGCGCAGCGGATCGTGCAAGACGTCCTCGCCGGCTTCTTCATCATCGCCGAGCACCAGTACGGGTACGGCGACGTCGTCAACCTCACGGTGACCGGCGGCCTGGAGGCCGAAGGCACCGTCGAAGACGTGACCCTACGCGTCACGCGCCTACGGAACTCCGACGGCGAGCTGATCACCGTGCCCAACGGGCAGATGATCAAGGCGACCAACCTGTCCAAGGACTGGGCGCGCGCCGTGGTCGACGTCCCGGTCCCGCTGGAAGCCGACATCAACATCGTCAACTCGACCCTGCGCGAAGTGGGGCAGTCGTTCTACGACGATCCGCGATGGCATCGGGTCCTGCTCGACGCGCCGCAGCCGCTCGGCGTCACGAACCTCGAACTCGACTCTGCGACGGTGCGCATGGTGGCCCGAACGCTGCCCGGTCAGCAGTTCGACATCGGCCGCGCGCTGCGGTCGGCCATCATCTCGGCACTTGCCCGTCACGGGGTGTCCGTGGCCAAGACGATCCAGAACCAGACGGTCACGGAGACCGCGGCCGACGCGGCGCCGGGCGGAGGCGCCGAATGACCGATCCGGGCCCGAGCCGCTTCGAACGGCTCAAGCACATCTATCACACGCGTGTGCGCACGACCACGGCCGTGTTGGTGGTGGCGTGGCTCCTCCTGTTGGGCGTGTACAACTTCACGTCCCAGCATTACCCGCCGAAAGAGTCGGCACGCCCGCAGACGACCACCCAACAACCGGTGAGCACACCCGAGCCGGCCCCGGAGACGACCGAGTCGACGACCCAGACGCCGAGCACGAGTGTCGAACCGACCATCGAGTCGACGACGGAGCCGACCGAGACCACTGATCAGGAACAGCAGCAAGGCGGCGAGCAGACGTCGAATCAGGTCGAGCCCCGCCGGACCGCGCCCCTTCGGACGCAACTCACGCCCGAGCAAGGGGAGTCGGACTCGAGCACGGACACGTCGGGCGGCGGCGACCGATAAGCGCGTCGATCAGTACACTTGGTCACCGTGATCAAGCTGTCGAACGTGACGATGCAATATGCGAAGTCGAGCAGGCCCGCCTTGTCGGACCTGTCGTTTGAGATCGACAAGGGTGAGTTCGCGTTCCTGATCGGACCGTCGGGTTCGGGCAAGTCGACGTTCTTCCGGTTGTTGCTCAAAGAAGACAAGCCGACGTCCGGCGACATCGAAGTCGGCGACTTCCACGTCAACAAGCTCCGCAACCGTGACGTCCCGAAGCTGCGGCAGTCGATCGGCTGCGTGTTCCAGGACTTCCGGCTGCTACAGCAGAAGACGGTCGCCGACAATGTGGCCTTCGCACTCGAGGTGATCGGGAAGCCTGCCTCGACGATTCGGGAAGCTGTGCCCGAGACGCTCGAATACGTCGGGTTGGGCGGCAAGGAAGACCGCATGCCTCAGGAACTCTCGGGCGGCGAGATGCAGCGTGTGGCGATCGCTCGCGCCATCGTCAATCGTCCGACGCTCCTGCTGGCCGATGAGCCGACCGGCAACCTCGATCCCGAGACCAGCGACGGCATCGTCGAGGTGCTCGACCGGGTCAACCGTCGCGGTACCACCGTCGTGATGGCGACGCACGACCGCCACATCGTGGACGCGATGCGGCGCCGGGTCCTCGAATTCGACAACGGCAAGCTCGTCCGCAACGACGAGTACGGCGTGTACGGCATCGGCTGACCCGCGACTTCGCAGACTACGAAAGGCGAGCACACATGCGCGCGAATTTCATCATCGGCGAAGTCCTCAACGGATTCCGCCGCAATCTGACCATGACGATCGCCATGATCCTGACCACCGCTATCACGCTGGGCATGCTCGGCGGCGGCATGCTGGTGATCCAGATGGCCGACAAGAGTCAAAAGATCTTCCTCGATCGCGTTGAGATGCAGTTCTTCATCAACGACGAGGTGACCGAGCGGGACCCGAACTGCTTGGAGGCGCCCTGCACCACGTTGCGGAACGACCTCGAAGCCGAGCCGGGCGTCGGCTCGGTGACCTTCATCAGCCAGGACCAGGCGTTCCGGACGGCGAAGGCGTCGTGGGAGAAGGACTCGCCCGAGCTCGCCGACTTCATCCGCAAGGAGGCGTACCAGGGCGCGTTGCGTGTCCGGATGGACGATCCAGACCGGTTCGGGGCCGTCCTCGACAAGTTCTCGAAAGCCCAGGGCGTCGACGGCGTCCTCGACCAACGCGACTTGGTGAAACGAATCTTCAGCGTGTTGGACGGCGCACGTAACGCAGCCTTCGCCGTCGCCGCGGTGCTGGCGGTCGCGGCGATACTGCTGATCGTCAACACCGTGCAGATCGCGGCCTATACGAGACGGACGGAGGTGTCGATCATGCGACTGGTCGGCGCCACCCGCTGGTACACGCAGCTGCCGTTCCTGCTCGAGGCGGTACTCGCCGCCGTCGTCGGTGCGGTGCTGGCCATCGGCGGACTGTTCCTCGGCAAGATATTCTTCTTCGACAAAGCACTCGAAGACCTCTACGGTGTGAACATCTTGGCGCGCATCACCACCGCCGACGTCTGGTACGTCTCCCCGTGGCTACTGGTTGCGGGCATCGTGCTCGCAGGCGTCACCGCGTACGGGACGTTGCGCGTCTACGTCCGAGAATGACGCGAGCGGTGAACACGGTCGAGTCGTAGAAGGGTCCGAGCCGGAGAACACTCGGATTCCGCAGAGCATCGAGGAGCGTCAAAGTGCCCAAAGAGAAGGGCAAGTCGGTGATCGCCACCAACCGCAAGGCCCGGCACAACTACACCATCCTCGAGACCTTCGAGGCTGGCATGGTCCTACAGGGGACCGAGGTCAAGGCGCTCCGCGAAGGCAAGGCGTCGCTGGTCGACGCGTTCGCCACGATCGACGACGGCGAAGCGTGGCTCAACGCAGTGCATATCGCCGAGTACGGAAGCGGGACGTGGACCAATCACGCGCCGCGACGCAAGCGCAAACTCTTGATGCATCGCCGCGAGATCGACACCCTGGTCGGCAAGATCCGGGACGGCAACCTGACACTGGTCCCGTTGCAGATGTACTTCTCCGACGGGTACGCGAAGGTCGAATTGGCGTTGGCGCGCGGCAAGCAGGCGCACGACAAGCGTCGCGACATCGCCGAGCGGACCGCTAAGCGCGAGGTCGAACGCATCGTCGGTCGCCGCGTGAAAGGCATGTGAGGCCGCTGTGACCGTGCGCGTGCGATGGGCTGCGGTGTTCGCTCTCGTCGCGTGTGTGCTGTCGGCGTTCGGGTTGTCCGGGTGTACTGCCGATCGGGTACCTGCCGAAGAGCCCACTCCGGTGCTCGGGTGGGTGGTCGGCGACGGCTGCGGCACGCTCGCAGATCGAGTCAGAGCGGAGGCCGACGGCCTCGTCGCCCGCGGTGTCGCCGACGCCGGATACCGGTCGCTCTACGTTGTGTGCGACGCAACCGAGCCCGCCGCGCTCGAAGACCCGGCGCTGCACGCCTATCTCGGCGAGCGCGGACTCGACCTCGCGGTGGTCCCGCCCAACGACGAGGCCGTCGACGAGTCGATACGCGCAGACACTCCGCTTCCCGCGCTCCGCACGGCCATCACCCGACATGTGATGTCGGCGCAACCACTCGTGTTCAGCGGCGCCGCGGCGCTGCTCGACGATGCGCACCTCGCCACCGTCGCCAACAGCGATGTGCTGTCCATCGGGCGGGACGGCCGCCGGACTGCGGGCGCACCTATCAAGGGCGACGACGAACGCTATTCGCGGGCCATCGGATCACAGGGGCTGGTGGTGTCGCTGACGAACGGGGAGTCCGGGCCGCGGGACCTCTCGTTCGATCTCGCCGAGGTGAACTTGGCGGGCGACGACATCGTCGTGGCGACGGACGTCTGGACGGGACGCCGAGTCCAGGCGTCCGGCGGGACGATCAGCGTGCCGGTCGCGTCGACCGACAGTGCCTTGTTACGCATCGGTTGACCAGCGCAGATGTGCTTTTCTGTAATATCGGGATGAAAAGTGTCGGTCCGGTTGGTTATGATGGGGTGTCCGCTGGAAACAGGGGACACCATCTCGGGGCCGATCGGTTTCGACTGCGTGCATCGAGGTGGGGGAAGCGTGTCGGTGCAGGCTGGAGACCACCGTAAGCGTCGCAGCAACCAATTAAGCGCCGATTCCAATCAGCGCGACTACGCACTCGCTGCCTGATCAGCGAGGCTAGTCTGTCGGCCCGGTTCTAAGTTCCCGGAACCGGATGTCGGCATCAGCAAGGGAACTCACTGTCGCCGTCGGTCGCGGGCGTCGGCAGGACATCAAACAGCGACTGGGATCGTCATCCCGGCTTGTTCGCGAGACCGGGAGATCCAAGTAGAGACATAGCGGACTGCACACGGAGAAGCCCCACTGACGTGACGGAGGACCCGGGTTCAATTCCCGGCGGCTCCACCGAGGCGCCCCCCCCGCCCAGCCCGGGGGGCGCCAGTTCATTCTGCTGCGCGAGCGGGACGGGTCGACCCGCGGGGC
>NZ_JBQEDL010000051.1:0-19161 GCF_052106715.1 Gordonia sp. (in: high G+C Gram-positive bacteria) | reverse complement strand
AGTCGTCTCCGACGATGCGGCCGGTGCCGCGGAGGGGGCCACCTGGACACCTGCAGAGTTGCGCGACGCGCTCGACGGGCCGCAGCCGCCCGCCGTGATCGACGTCCGTGAACCCGTCGAGTTCGAGATCAACCGGATTCCCGGAGCCGTCCTGATACCGCGCCACGAGATCATCGCGGGCCGCGCGCTCGGCGATCTGCCCCACGATCGGCGAATCGTCCTGTACTGCAAGACCGGTGTCCGCTCCGCGCAGGCCCTTGCGGCTCTGCGTCGCAACGGATTCGACGACGCCGTCCACCTCGGTGGCGGCATCGCCGCGTGGGCGTCGACCGTCGCCCCGGACATGCCCGTGTACTAGAGCTTTCGCTGATCGAGCGGTTTGCTCGCGCCAGTCACGTGAAGTCGGGACCATGGACGGTGGACGAAGGGATCGCTCATGTGCCGCAACATCAAACCACTGTTTAATTTCGAGCCGCCCGTCACCGATGACGAAGTGCACGCCGCGAGTCTGCAGTTCGTGCGGAAGGTGTCCGGCTTCAACGCGCCGAGTCAGGCCAACGCGGAGGCGTTCGATCGGGCCGTCGACGAGATAGCCGAGGTCACCCGAGCGCTGATGGCCGAGCTGACCACGGCGGCTCCACCGAAGGATCGGGAAGTGGAGGCGCAGAAGGCGCGAGCACGCGCAGCGAAGCGTTTCGCGCCGCAGGCGAGCTGACACCCGGGTGGATCCGACGGCACACGCCACGGTGTGGTTGCCGGGAAACGCGTGGTGCCGTGGGTAATCTGGCGTCGTGACCACCATTGTCGAGCCACCCGAGCAGGTTCTGACCACGTTCGGCCTCACCGCGCATCCGCCGATCGCGATGGACGGTGTCGGTTGGCGGGTCGGGGAAGTGGTGCTCTCGCTGGTCCCCGATCACGCGCGCGCGGCGTGGTCGGCGACGGCCCGCGAGAACCTCTATGTCGAAGGCATGCGTATTGCGCGCCCGATCCGAGCCTCCGACGGGCGCTATGTGGTGTCGGGGTGGCGTGCGGACACGTACGTCGCGGGAAGCCCGGAGCCGCGGCACGACGAGGTCCTCGCCGTCGCAGACCGTCTACACGAGGCGACCGCGAAGTTCGAGCGCCCGCGTTTCCTGCTGCAGCCGCCTGCTCCGCCGTTCAACGACGTCGACGTGTTCACGGCAGCCGATCGCGCAGCGTGGGAGGAGACTCCGTTCCGGTCGGCGCGCGGTGCCGGTATGGCCGAGCCGTCGAGTGAGGACGGGCAGCGCAGTCTCGCCGAGGTCAAGGCGCTGGCCGGCCTGCGTCGCCCCGTCGACCTGCCGTCGCAACTCGTCCACGGCGACCTGTTCGGAACCGTGCTGTTCGCGGGCGCCGCGGCTCCGGCGATCACCGACCTCGTCCCGTACTGGCGGCCCGCACCCTGGGCGTCGGCGGTTATCGTCGTCGACGCGCTCGCGTGGGGCGGCGCCGAGGAAGAGCTCGTCGAACGCTGGGCCGACACCGTCGAATGGTCGCAGATGATGCTGCGGGCCACCATGTTCCGCCTCGCGGTCCATGCACTGCACCCGCGGTCGACGGCCGGAGCCCTGCCGGGCCTGCTTCGCGTCGTCGAGATCGTCCGGATGATGGTCTAGTCAGCGATCAACATCTTTTGACTTCCTACGGGCGCATCCGCGCTCGCGTCATCAGGATCCGACCGTCGCGGAGCGGTGTGCCCTCGGCGCGCAGCAACTCGAGTTGACGGGTCCGGACGGCGGGTGCCGGGCGACCGCTCGCCGGGACGACGCGGTGCCAGGGCAGGTCGGACGAGTCAGTTCGCATGATCCAGCCGACGATGCGGGCGTTGGAGAGACCGACCTCGTCGGCGAGGTCTCCGTAGGTGCGGACGCGACCGGCGGGGATGGCGGCGACGAGGGAGCGGACCGCCTCGACCTGCTCGTCGGACACGGCGCTCATGCGTCCACCAGTTCACGGACGAGTCGCGCACAGAGTTCGGGTGCCAGAAACGGAATCATGTGCTCAGTGTCGACGTGGTGGACGGTCACTGTCTCCGAACGCTCGACTGCGCACGCCGCGAGGAACTCAGGGCGGACGAACGGCGGATCGACGCGATCGGCCACGACGACGTGCGTTCGAACCCCGCGGGGCGGGAGCCGGAAGGGACGGGCCATCTCGCTCCAGGCGGTCGCCGTGGCCGGCGGCGACACTCGCCAGAGCACGCCGCCCACACCGTCGGACATCAGATGCTGCTCGAGTTCGTCGTCGAGAATCGCCGTGGACACGTCATACCAGCCCTCCGCCCGTTTGGCCGCGACGGCCGCATCGGCGTCCGGGTACCCCCAGTGCGCGAGCGTCGCTTCGGCGTACGAGCGAGCCTGAGCAGGCGGGAGGCCTTGCGCAGGGTCGAGCACGACCAGACCTGCGACCAGGTCGGGACGCGTGTGCGCCAGTGCGATCG
The DNA here is from genome assembly GCF_052106715.1 of Gordonia sp. (in: high G+C Gram-positive bacteria). Classification (NCBI taxonomy): domain Bacteria; kingdom Bacillati; phylum Actinomycetota; class Actinomycetes; order Mycobacteriales; family Gordoniaceae; genus Gordonia; species Gordonia sp. (in: high G+C Gram-positive bacteria). The sequence continues at coordinate 16,697 of NZ_JBQEDL010000051.1, read as the reverse complement.
CGACCGCCGACCCGAACGAATGAGCGACGACGACCATCGGCCGGTCCGCCGGAACCAGCGCGTCGACGGTGTGGGCGACGGCTGCCGCATGCTCGGCGATTCCCCACGGCGGCTCCCACGAACTATGTCCGTGACCGAGCAGGTCGGGTGCGACGACCCGCACGCCGGGCAGATCGTCGGCGAGGCGCCGCCAGCGTGCGCCGTGGCCGGTGAGGCCGTGTAACGCCAGTACTGCCGGCGCGCCCGGATCGTCGGGCCCGAACACATGGGTGTGCAGCCCTGTGGTGGTCATCCGACGACGAGGGGAGCGGCGGCCGCGGCGATCTCCGACGGCACGCCGACCGGACGTCGCGACTGACCGTCGACGTACACGTGGACGAACCGGCAGGTAGCCGCGCACGTCGGCTCGTCACCGTCGACGAACAGACCGAGGCGGTAAGTGATGCTGCGTTCGCCGAGGCGCTCGACGGCGATCCCGATGGTCAGGGTGTCGGGGAACGAGATCGACGCGAGGTACTTGCACCCCGACTCGGCGACCACGCCGATCGCCGAGAGGTCGCGGACATCCACTCCGGTCGACTCCATCAGCCAGCCGTTCACCGCGGTGTCGAAGTACGAGTAGTACTTCACGTTGTTCACGTGCCCGTAGTGGTCGTTGTCCTCCCAACGGGTGTCGACCGACCACAAGGCGTGATAGCTGCTCAAGACGTGCGGGTCGAATGCAGGTGAACTCATACCGGACACGCTATCGGGTGCTTAGAACTCGATGACCTGCCGGATCTCGTGTCCCGCGGCGAGGGCGTCCATCGCCTCGTTGATCTCGTCCACCCCGATCCGCGAGGTGATGAGCTTCTCCAGTGGGAGGTGCCCGGCACGCCACAGGTCGACGTATCGCGGGATGTCACGCGAGGGCACGGCTGACCCGAGGTAGCTGCCGATCACGGTGCGTGCTTCGGCGACGAGCGTGAGCGGCGAGATCGTGGCCTGCGCGGTGGGTGAGGGGAGTCCGACGGTGACCGTAGTGCCGCCGACCGCGGTGGCAGCGAGCGCAGTCTCGAAGGCTCGAGCATTCCCGGCAGCCTCGACGACGATGTCGGCGCGGACCGTGGCGAGCTCGGACGGACCGAGCGTCTGCGTGGCACCGAGTTCGCGGGCCAGCGCGAGCTTCTCGGGCACCGAGTCGACCGCGATGATCTCGCCGCCGGTCCGCAACGACACCGCGACGAGCAGTGCGGCCATGCCGACACCGCCGAGGCCGACCACCATGATCGAATCGCCGTCGGACGGCGGAGCCGCGTTCAGGAGTGCGCCGCCGCCGGTGAGCACGGCGCAGCCCAAGACCGCGGCGACGGCAGGTGGGACGTCGTCGTCGACGGGGACCACGGAGCGTCGATCGACCACCGCGTACGACGCGAATCCCGATACTCCGAGATGGTGGGCGACGCTGTGGTCGTCGCGGCGGAGTCGGGTGCCGCCTGCGAGGAGCACTCCGTCGTTGTTGGCTGCGGATCCGGCGACGCACGGGGTGCGGCCGTCGCTGCGGCAGCCTGCGCAGTCGCCGCAGCGGGGGAGGAACGTCATGACGACACGGCTCCCGACCAGCGCTCGATCCGTCTCCGATCCGACGGCTTCGACGATCCCCGCAGCTTCGTGCCCCAACAGCATCGGAGTGGGGCGCACCCGGTTGCCGTCGACGACGGACAGATCCGAATGGCACAGTCCGGCGGCCTCGACCCGGACCAGCAGTTCGCCCGGCTCGGGCGCGGCCAGATCCAGCTCGCTGATCGAGAGCGGACGAGAGCCCGCGTACGGGGTGGCGCGACCGATGTCTTCGAGAACTGCTCCGCGGATCCTCATACGGACGAGTTTAGGACGTGCCACCGACAGCCCGACGTCCGCGCGGTCACTGTCCTAGGCGCGTGGTTCCATGTGTGCATGGCCCGCCCGAACACGCGACTCGTCGCCGCGCCGACTCATGTCGGCCCGGTCGATCGTGTGTGGCCTGAGCAGGCGCACGAGCTGATCGTCGGACCGCACACCGCCGACCCGTCGCGGCCGTGGCATCCGTACCGGGTGCACGGCGGGCCGGGGACAGGCAAGACCGCACTGCTGGTCGATGCCGCCGTCGCTCGGTTGGTCGATCCGACCGTAGCCCCGGAATCCGTGCTGGTGCTCGCCGCGAATCGGCGCGCGGCCACCGCGTTGCGTGACGAGATCACCCGGCGAGTCCTGTCTGCCGGGGGCAGGCTCGGCGGCGCGCTGCGCGAGCCACTCGTCCGGACCGTCCACTCCTACGCGTTCGCCGTCCTCCGGTTGCAAGCGCAGTCCCACGGCAACCCGCCCCCACGGCTGGTGACCGGGTCCGAACAGGACGTGGTGCTCCGCGAGCTCCTCGCCGGCGACGTCGAAGACGGCGCAGATCACTGGCCGTCGTCCCTGCGTCCGGCGCTGACCACCGACGGATTCGCGCAGGCACTGCGCGACCTCCTGATGCGGGCGGCCGAACGCGGACTCGGTCCCGAGGACCTCGCCGAGATGGGACGCAGGCACGGTAAGCCGGAATGGGTCGCGGCGGCTCATGCCTATCGCCAGTACGAGCAGGGAATGCTGTTGCGCGGGGCAGTCGGGCTCGACGCCCCACTCGCGAGCGCGACCGCCGTCGATGCGGCCGAACTCATCGGGTCGGCGCTGTCGGCGTTCGCGACCGACGCGCACCTGCTCGCCGCACAGCGGCAACGGATCAGGCATCTCCTCGTCGACGATGCGCAGCACCTCGATCCGCAGGCGGCCCGCCTCGTCGAAGCAGTCGGCACCGGAGCCGATTCGGTCGTCGTCGCCGCGGATACCGACCAGTCGGTGTTCGGATTCCGCGGCGCCAGCCCGCGTTTCGCCGACGAGCTCGCCGTGGACGGGGTGTGCGACATCGTCCTCGACGTCGATCACCGGGGGAGCCCGCAGGTCAACACCGTGGTCCGCGCGCTCATTTCGCGGCTGCCCGGTGCCCGCCCGCATCCGGTTGCCGAGGTCGGGGTCTCGACTCCGCTCGACCAGCGGGGGGGACTCGACCAGCGGGGGGGACTCGACCAGCGGGGGGGACTCGACCAGCGGAGGAGGGGAGAGGGGCACGCCAGCGTGCGGGTGTTCTCCTCGGACGCGAAGGAGGCGACCGCCGTCGCCGACATGATGCGGCGCGCCCATCTGTTCGACGGTGTGCCGTGGTCACAGATGGCCGTGATCGTGCGGTCCGTGCCGCGCGCACTGCCCGCATTGCGCCGGGCGTTCTCGTCGGCCGGGGTGCCGATGGCGACACCGACCAGCGATGTGCCGATCCACCGGCAGCGGGCCGTGCAGACGTTCGCGTCGGCCTTGCGTCTCGCGGCGGGCGAAGAGATCGACGGGGACGAAGTGATCGCGCTGTTCTCCGGGCCCATCGGCTCCGCCGACCCGGCACAACTGCGACGTCTGCGCCGCGGGGTGCGGCGCATCGACGACGCCGGGGGTGTCGATCGGGACTCGCTGACGTCACTGGCACTCGCGCTCACCTCGGACGACGTCGCTGCCGACTATCTGGAGTCGATGACCGAGTTCGAAGGTCTTCCACTCAAACAGGTCACGAAGGTGATCGGGGCGGCCCGCCGTGCCGAGCAGTCGGGCGTCGGCGTCGAAGAGACCCTGTGGCGCGCATGGCAGGCCAGTGGTCTGGAACGAAGGTGGCGGGCGCGCTCGCTGCGCGGCGGCCGCAGCGGCGACCAAGCCGACCGCGACCTCGACGCGATGCTCGCCATGTTTGAGGCCGCCGGATCGTTCACCGACAACCTTCCGTCGGCGTCCCTCAGCGGATTCGTCGAGTACCTCGGGCAACTGCAGATACCGCGCGAGTCGAGGATCGCGGTCGCCGCGTCCGACTCCGTCGCGGTGCTGTCCGCGCATGCGGCCTCCGGCCGAGAGTGGCAGGTCGTCGCGGTGCCCGGCGTCCTCGACGGGCTGTGGCCGTCGTTGCGCAGTCGCGGGAGCATCCTGCACACGCCGGCGTTGCTCGACTTGCTCGACGGGGTCGACGCCGACGCCATCGACTCGATCTCACGCGGCTCGGTGATGCTCGCCGACGAACGACGACTCCTGCTCGTCGCCTGCTCGCGCGCGCGAACACAACTGCTCGTCACCGCGGTCGAAGACGGTACCGGCGACGCGTCACCGTCCCGCTTCGTCTCCGAGATCGCCGACGCACTCGGTGGCTACGGGGACAGCCGAACACGCGAGGACCGAATAGACGAGGAGCCTGCCGACGAGGTACCGCTCGACCCCGGCGTCGACCGCGTCCTATCCCTACCGTCGATGGTCGCCGACCTGCGCGCCGCCGTCGTCACCGGCGCCGAGGCGATGCTCGCAGGCGAGGAAGCCGAACCCGACGAGCGGACGTCGTCCGCGGCGTCCCTGCTCGCGAAACTCGCACAGGCCGGAGTGCCGGGCGCTGACCCGGCCGAATGGTTCGGCCTCGTCGGACCGAGCACCCACGAGCCGCTGTGGACACCGGAACGCGGAGCTCGGTCGCTGTCGCCGTCCAACGTCGAAGCCCTCACCCGATGCTCGCTGCGGTGGATGATGGAGCGCCACGGCGGGCGAGACGGCGACGCCGAACAAGCCGTCACCGGCACCCTCGTGCACACGCTCGTGCAGGCCGTCGCAGGCCAGATGAGTCCCGAACAGGTCAGCGCCGCGCTACACCAGGTGTGGACCAGAGTCGCCTCTCCGGCAGCGTGGTACTCGGCGCGCGAACTCGAGCGTGCCGAAGCGATGCTCACCAACTTCCGTGACTGGCTGCGAACATCGCGGTCCGAACTCACCGCAGCGGGCGTCGAAGTGGAACTGTCCGCCGACCTGCCGTCCGACGACCCCGACGACATGGCCGTCCGCCTCGTCGGCCGCATCGACAGGCTCGAGACCGACGACGCGGGACGACCGGTGATCGTCGACGTGAAGACCGGGAAGTCCGTCATCACCGTCGCCGACGCTCAAGAGCACCCGCAGCTCGCCGCGTACCAGCTCGCGTTGCTCCTCGGCGGCGTCGACGGGGTACCCGGAACCGAACCGGGCGGCGGCCGCCTCGTCTACGTGAACTCCGCGAACCAGAAGACCGGGGCCGCCGAACGCCTGCAGTCGCCGTTGACGCCCGAACAGGTCGATGAATGGCTCGGTGTGGTGCGCCGGGCCGCGGCGTCGAGCGTCGGACCGGTGTTCGAGGCGACCCCCAACTCGGGATGCGGGCACTGCTCGCTGCACGCGGCCTGCCCGGCGCAACTGCGCGGAAAGGCGGTCACCGATGACTGAGGAGCGTGGAGGGGGTCGGCGGATCGGGGCGCGGTCGATCGCGGCGGCGCTCGGACTGCCTCCGCCGACCGACGAGCAAGTGGAGGTCATCGAGGCGCCGATGGAGCCGATGCTCGTCGTCGCGGGGGCGGGAGCGGGCAAGACTGAGACCATGGCGTCCCGCGTCGTGTGGCTCGTCGCCAATCGACTCGTCGGACCCGAGGAGATCCTCGGCCTCACGTTCACCCGGAAAGCGGCCAGCGAACTCGCCGCGCGCATCCGCCGCCGACTGTCCATGCTGTCCGGCAGTCCCGCACTCCTCGAATGGGATCCCAGCGGCACCCTCGCAAGCAGGTTGCGCAGCGCGGACGCCGAAGTCAGCACCTATCACGCGTACGCCGGACGACTCATCGCCGACTACGGGCTGCTGCTCCCGGTCGAGCCCACGTCGACCCTGCTCAGCGAGACCGAACTGTGGCAGCTCGCGTTCTCGGTCGTCGCATCCTGGCCGGGCGAGCTGACCACGAACAAAGTGCCTTCGTCGGTGACCGAAGCAGTGCTGCGCCTGTACTCGGAGATGGCCGAGCACCTCGTCGACATCGACGATCTGCGGACCGCGGGCCAGGACCTCTACGAACTGATCGACACCCTGCCCAAAGGGCCGCGACAGAAGAACGAGCCGAGCAGGGCGCTCCGCAATTACCAGGCTGTCATCGACGAACGTCGCGAGCTGATCCCGCTGGTCGTAGCCCTGCGCGATGCCATGACGGCCCAAGGTGCGCTCGACTTCGGCAGCCAGATGTCGTTGGCCGCCCGTCTGGTCGCGACCCACCCCGAAGTCGTGGCCGCCGAGCGGTCCGGGATCCGCGCCGTTCTCCTCGACGAATACCAAGACACCGGGCACTCCCAACGCATCCTGCTGTCGACATTGTTCGGCGGCGTCCAACCGACCGGGACGCCGACCATCGCCGTGACCGCCGTCGGCGACCCCATCCAGTCGATCTACGGGTGGCGTGGTGCGTCGGCCGCCAACCTGCCCAGATTCGCACTCGACTTCCCGCGCAACGACGGAACCGGCGCGCGTCGCAGCGAACTGCTGACGAGCTGGCGCAACTGCCGAGCCGCGCTTCACCTCGCTAACGAGACGTCCCAAGAGCTCCGCCGACGCGGCGTCCCCGTCAGCGTCCTGCGCGCCCGGCCCGACGCCCCCGCAGGAACCGTCCGGATCGCACTGACCGACACCGTCGTCGCCGAACGCGAATGGATCGCCGACCGCGTCGAAGACTATTACCGCTCGGCCGAACGCGACCAGGTCGCGCCGCCGACCACCGCTGTCCTCGTCCGACGTAATGAGGACTCGGCGCCGCTCGCCGCGGAACTCGAACGACGTGGGATCCCAGCCGAAGTCGTCGGTATCGGCGGACTGCTGCATGTACCGGAGATCACCGACATCGTCGCCACCCTCCGCCTGATGGCCGATCCGATGGCCGGGACCGCAGCCATGCGGATCCTGACCGGCGCCCGATGGCAGCTCGGCGCCGCCGACCTCGCAGCCCTGTGGCGCCGAGCACGCGAACTCGCGGCGGGCAGCGGCGCCCCGACCACCGGGGCCGTCGCCACCCCGGATGCCCTCGACGAAGCCCTCGACGCGGCACTGCCGGGAGAGAGCGTCGACTCAGCGGGCCTGTGCGACGCGCTCGCCGACCCCGGAGATCCCGCCCGCTACAGCGCGGCAGGCCGCGAACGCATCGTCGCCTTCGGAAGACAACTCGAAGGCCTGCGCCGCCGGATCGGACAGCCGTTGCCCGAACTCGTCGCCGACGTCGAGCAGACCATCGGCGTCGCCGTCGAAGCGCAGATCCGGGCATGCCGTATGCGCGGACGCGTCACCGGTCGCGAACACCTCGACGCGTTCGCCGACTACGTGTCGCATTACGCCGAACGCTCCGGCGCAACCCTGCCGGGGCTCCTCGCGTTTCTCGACACCGCCGAAGCCGTCGAGAAAGGACTCGAAGCAGGCCGCGTCGAGGTGGCCGAAGAACGCGTCCAGATCCTCACCGTCCACGCAGCCAAGGGCCTCGAATGGGATGTGGTGGCGCTGCCGCACGTCGCCGACCGGATCTTCCCGAGCGGCAAAGCCGAGAGCACATGGCTCGGGTCGGCTCGTGAACTCCCCGCATCGCTGCGCGGCGACCTCGCCGACGAACCCGGCGGCGAGGGATACCCACCGATCGATCTCGCAGGCCTCTCCGACCGCAAAGAACTCGAGGCCGCCATCGACGAGCACAAGGCCGCCGTCGCCGAACGCCGCCTCGACGAGGACCGACGACTCCTCTACGTGGCGTTGACGCGCGCCAGACACACCCTGCTCGTCTCGGCCCACCACTGGTCCGAGACCGGCGACAAGCCGCGCGGCGGGTCACCGTTCTATCGCGAGATCGCCGAACTCGTCGCAGGCGCAGCAAGCGGGACCGCCTCCGGAGTGGAGGCTGCGGCCTTCTCGATCGATGTCGACACAGACGAACCCGAACCCGGTGAATCCAATCCACTCGTCGACCAACAGGTCGCCGTCCCGTGGCCCGTCGACCGGCTCGGCGACCGGCGCGCCCCGATGGCCGCGGCCGCCGACCTCGTCGCGGCCGCGCGAGCCGCAGGCGGACTGTTCACCGTCGACGACGCACCGACCGACGATCCCGACGTCCTCGCCTGGCGCGAGGAGGTGACCGTCCTCCTCGATGAGTACTCCCGCGACGCCGACCCCGTCGTCGACGTCGCACTGCCCGGACACATGTCGGTGAGCCAGCTCGTCGAACTCGACGCCGACAAACAGGCATTCGCGGCCCGACTACGCCGCCCCGTCCCGTTCCGGCCGAACCCCCTAGCCCGCCGCGGCACCGCGTTCCACGCGTGGCTCGAACGCCGCTTCGGCGCCACCCGACTCCTCGATATGGACGAGCTCCCCGGTGCCGCTGACGCCGCGACCGGCGATGCCGCCGACGACGACCTCGCTGTTCTCCGAGAGAGGTTCCTCGCTTCCCCGTGGGCCGATCGGACCCCCGTCGACGTCGAAGTGGGATTCGAGACCGTCATCGGTGAGACCGTCGTCCGTGGACGGATGGACGCAGTGTTCCGCGACGGCGACGACTGGCTCGTCGTCGACTGGAAGACCGGGGCCGTCCCCGAACCGGCCAAACGCGCAGCCCTGTTCGTGCAACTCGCCGCCTACCGTCTCGCATGGGCCGAACTGGCCGGCGTCGATCTCGATCGGGTCCGCGCCGCATTCGTCTACATCCGCCACGACTACACGCTGGAACCGGGCACTCTGCCCGACGCCGATCAACTCGCGCAGATGCTCGCCGGACACGCCCCAGCGTGGGTCACGCAGTGACGGGATGAAGTAGCCTCAGCCTGTGCGCAAACGACTGCGCCGCCGGGAAGGCGGCCTGGTAGACGAGCCCGACTACGCGCTCGTCGGCGTCGTCCGGATCCCGGAACTCGAGCAGAGCCCGGGCCGTGCGATCGGCAAGCGAATCCTGTGGGCGCTGCTCGCTCTGTTCGCCTGCTCGATCGTCGTCTACCTCGACCGCAGTGGCTACCGCGATGCCAAAGGCACAGCACTCAGTTACCTCGATGCCCTCTACTATTCGGCCGTCACCCTGTCGACCACGGGCTACGGCGATGTCACGCCAGTCACCGAGTCGGCGCGCCTGGTGAACGTCATCTTCATCACCCCGCTACGCGTCCTCTTCCTGATCGTGCTCATCGGCACGACCCTCGAAGTCCTCACCGAACGCTCCCGGCAGGCCATCAAGATCCAGAACTGGAGGAACCGCGTGCGGAACCACACCATCGTCGTCGGCTACGGCACCAAGGGCCGCACTGCCGTCGACGCGGTCATCGCGGACGGCGGAAAGCCCGCTGAGATCGTCGTCGTCGACAACGACACCGCTGCGCTCGAAGCAGCCGCCGCCCACGGCCTGGTCACCGTCCGCGGCGACGCCACCAAATCTGACGTCCTACGCCTGGCAGGCGTCCAATACGCGGCCGCGATCGTCATCGCCGCCAACCGCGACGACACCGCTGTCCTGGCCACCCTCACCGCACGCGAGATCAACCCGCGCGCCAAGATCGTCGCATCCATCCGGGAAGCCGAGAACACCCACCTCATGCGCCAGTCCGGCGCCAACTCCGTCGTCGTGTCCTCCGAGACCGCCGGCCGGCTCCTCGGGATAGCGACGATCACCCCGTCCGTCGTCGAAGTCGTCGAAGACCTCCTCAGCCCCGAAGAGGGATACGCGATCGCCGAACGCGAGGTCGAACCGTCCGAGTCCGGCGGCTCGCCCGCACACACCAAGGACCTCGTCCTCGGCGTCGTCCGCGAAGGCAAGCTGTACCGGGTCGGCGACGCCGAAGTCGAGGCGATCGAAGTCGGCGACCGACTTCTCTACGTCCGGCAAGGGGGGCCTGCCTGATGGCGTCGTTCGAACTCATCGAACCACCGATGCTGGCACGCGCGGCATTCGACCGTGCCGACCAGATCCGCAAACACCCCGAGCAACTCGCGCAGGCCTGGGCCGGAGCCACGGTGCTGCGGGTTGACCATCAGGGGCGTTACCCGGTCGGCGACGACGACGCCATCGCCTGGGAGGCCGCCGACGGTGATCAGCCGCCCGAAGGCGCGCTGTTCCTCGGGGACTCCGACGGCTACCGGTGGGCGGTCCGCGTCGACGAAGTGACCGGCCGTTCCGCCGACGCCCGCACCGGCGCACACCGACTCTCGCACGACGAAGCGGGACTCCTCGCCACCGCGATCGGCATGCTGAACTGGCACCGCACTGCCGGATACTCGCCCGTCGACGGCACTCCGAACTCCCCGGCACAAGGCGGCTGGCTGATGCGCAACGAAGCAGGAGCCGACGAGTTCCCGCGCACCGACCCCGCCGTCATCATGGTGATTCACGACGGAGGCGACAACGTCCTGCTCGGCCGCCAGAGCGTGTGGCCCGACAAATGGTTCTCCACCCTCGCGGGCTTCGTTGAACCCGGCGAGTCCCTGGAACAGTGCGTGCGCCGCGAAGTGGCCGAAGAAGCAGGCATCGACGTGCACAGCCCGCGGTACCTCGGTTCGCAGCCGTGGCCTTTCCCGCGCTCACTCATGTGTGGATTCGAAGCCGTCGGCGACCCCGACGCACCGATCGAGCTCCGCGACGGCGAACTCGGAGACGCCCGGTGGTTCCACCGCGACGACGTCCTCGCCGCGCTGGAACGGAACCTCGAATGGGGCGCCGACGCCACCGATGCTCGGCTCATGCTGCCTGCGTCGATCTCTATCGCACGCAGCCTCATCGAATCATGGGCCCGCGCCCCGCGCTCGTGACGACGCCCGCGATGTGTTGGGATTGACGGTATGAGCCAAGCAGCGAGCCCCGCGTTGACCCTGTACACCACCAGCTGGTGCCCCTTCTGCACGCGACTCAAATCCGGACTCGACCGCAATGACGTCGACTACACCGAGATCGACATCGAAGCCGATCCCGATGCCGCAGAGTTCGTCGGCTCCGTCAACGGCGGAAACCACGTGGTCCCCACCGCGCTGTATTCCGATGGTTCGACGGCGACGAATCCGGCTGTGGGAGAAGTGATGTCGAAGTTGGGGTTGCTCTAAAGACTGCGGCGTCTGTCTGCGGCGCGAGGACGCGCAGAAATGCTTTCCTCGGCAGTCCTCGCTCGACGCCTAGCGGCTCCTCGCTGCGGAGGGCTCGGAAAGCATTTCTGCGCGTCCTCGCCTCGCTGTTTCTTGCAGCGAGTGTCGACGTACGCGGAGCGCATAGTTGTCGGACGTACATGAGAGTGTCGGGACGTGACGGTGATGACGGACATGAGAACCCGAGCGTTGGCAGGCCTCGACCCGGAGCAGCTCGCGGCGGTGACGGCACCGCGTGGGCCGGTGTGCGTGCTCGCAGGCGCCGGAACCGGTAAGACCAGGACCATCACGCGGCGGATCGCGCACCTCATCGAATCGGGACAGGTCAACCCGAGCCAGGTGCTTGCCGTGACGTTCACGGCGCGTGCGGCGGCAGAGATGAGAGAACGGCTGGCCGGGCTCGGGGTGTCCGGCCCGGACGGATCCGTCGTCGCGCAGACATTTCACGCGGCGGCTCTGCGACAACTGCGATACTTCTGGCCTCGCGTGATGGGGTCGTCGCGGTGGGAACTGCTCGACAACAAGTTCCGGCTCGTCGCCCGCGTCACGCGGGACGCCGGTCTGGACGCCGCCGACCGTGACCTGGTCCGCGACCTCGCATCCGAGATCGAGTGGGCCAAGTCGTCGGACCTCGGGCCCGCCGACTATCCGGCGGCAGCGGGCGCAGGCCATCGCGACCTGCCGACCGATGCGCGGACCGTCGCCGAAGTGTTCGCCGCTTACGAGGACGCGAAGGTGTCGCCGGACGGCGATCGACTCCTCGACTTCGAGGACCTCATCATTTACACGACGATGATCCTGCAGGCCGAACCGTCGATCGGCGAAGAGTTCCGGGCCCGCTACCGCAGTTTCGTCGTCGACGAGTACCAGGACGTCACACCCATCCAGCAGAATCTGCTCGACGCGTGGTTGGGGGAGCGCGACGACCTCACCGTCGTCGGCGACGCCAACCAGACGATTTACAGTTTCACGGGAGCCACCCCCGACTACCTGCTCGACTTCACGCGCCGCTTCCCCGACGCGACGCTCGTCCGTCTGCAACGTGATTACCGATCGACGCCCGAAGTGGTCGATCTCGCGAACCGGGTGATCGGCAACGCCGTCGGGCGGATCGCCGGAACACGATTACGACTCGTCGGTCAACGCCAGTCGGGGCCCGAACCGGTGTTCGTCGAGAGCGAGGACGCCGAGAGCGAAGTGGTGCGCGTCGTCACCGAATGCAAACGACTGCTCCGGGCGGGCGTCGCGTCGACGGAGATCGCGATTCTGTACCGGGTGAACGCCCAATCGCAACAGTACGAGGAGGCGCTGTCGCAGGCGGGCATCGACTACCAGGTGCGCGGCGACCAAGGGTTCTTCGCGCGCCCCGAGATCGCGGCCGCGATGCGTAGGCTCGCCGGCCTCGCCGAAGGGCCGCCACCGCCGATGGGGGTGGTCGACGCAGTCCGTCGGGCGCTCGTCGCCGTCGGATTGACCGAGACCGAGCCCGCGGGCGCCAACGCGAAAGCACGCTGGCAGCAGTTGTTGCGGTTGGTCGAGATCGTCGAGGGGATCCTCGCCGAAAAGCCCTCTGCCGACTTCGCGGCTGTCGTCAGAGAACTCGACATCCGCTCCAAATCGAAGCACGCGCTCGTCGTCGACGGCATCACGCTGTCGTCGATGCACGCGGCGAAGGGACTCGAATGGGACGCCGTGTTCCTCACCGGCCTCCACGAGGGATCCGTTCCGTTGGGGCGGGCGACCGGTACCCGCGAAGAGATCGAAGAAGAACGCCGACTCTTCTATGTCGGGGTGACCCGGGCACGTGAACACCTGCACCTGTCGTGGAGCCTGTCCCGCGGCGACGGGCGACGATCGTCGCGTAAACGTTCCCAGTTCCTCGACGGACTGCTCCCGGCGCCATCGACGAGCGAACTCGCCGAGCCGAGGCAGGAACCCGACCGCAACGTCCTGAGAGCACTGACGGCGTGGCGCGCCGAATACGCTCAGCGACAAGACATTGCGCCAGTCAACGTGATGAGCACGATGATGGTTCGGCGGATCGCCACCGAACTCCCGTCGACGCTCGAGGAACTCGCCGCGGTCCGCGGCTTCGGCGCCGAGCGGACCGACGCCATCGGAGCAGAGGTCCTCGGCGTTGTCGACGACAGCCTCTTCGGGTGACCGAGAAGTCGGCGAAACCGCAGGTAGAAAATAGGTTGTGCGACCCGCGGAGCACACATACAGTAGTTCGAGTAAGTGACACGTCCAGTTCGGCGTGTGGTGGAGACAAGGACGGAAAGGAGTTGCGCGAAATGATCTTGAACATCTGGCATGTGGCACCTGACGCCACTGCGACGGCAGGAGCTGTCGCACGAGCGCGCAAGCGATTCCCCGTGACCCGTCCCGGCTGTCGACAGCCGTTCCGCACCACCTAGTCACCAACTAGCACGGAACAGACCAGGCCACGGGAATCGCGAAAAGCGAACCGTGGCCTTTCTCGTTCGTCGATCGAGTCGGCCAGGGTTCACCAGAGAACACCCGTTCATCATCCGATGAGGAAGCCCGACTCCATGAGTACCCCCACGTTGTCCCAAAACAGGTTGTCCCAGAACACGATCCGACGAAGAGAGATCGAACTCCCTTGCCAGAGCGTCGAAGCCGACCTCTGGTTCGCCGAGCAGCCCAGTCACCTGGAACAGGCGAAAGCGCTCTGCCAGGAGTGTCCGCTCCGCGCGCAGTGCCTCGAGGTCGCCCTCGAGAACGCCGAGCCGTGGGGTGTGTGGGGAGGCGAGATCTTCTCCGGGGGTGTCGTCGTCGCACGTAAACGTCCCCGCGGTCGCCCGCGCAAGAACCCCGTTTGATACTGCGGCCGGGCGGGCGATCCGCCCCTCACCTGTCACACGAACGAAGCGGGACGAAGCTCAAGCGATACCCGGCACCCAATCGGCCATGATCGATCGGTACGGTGCCTCTGCGTTGAGCTGCGCGGCGATGCCGACGCAGCCGATGAGGACACGGAACACCATCACGTAGTCGCGGGGGACGTTGAGGTTGCGGGACGTCTTGTACACATCACCGGTGATGTCGGTGGCGTGGCCTGCGGCACGCTGGAGCCAATTGCGAGTGAAATGGAAGGTGTCGCGGTACAGCGGGTCGACGTATGGCTGCAGGTAGTTCGCGAGATCGTCCGCCGTGACCCGGTCGGCGTGGGACGCGCGGATGAAGTCGGTCTGGACCATGAGGTCGCGGAGCTCGTCGTACTTCTTGTCGCGCGCCAACGCGAGGATCTCGCCGGTCTGGGCGGGCAGCCCGTCGGGGTAGTGACCGATGGCTCCGAAGTCGAGGACCCCGAACCGGCCGTCGTCGAGGACGAAGAAGTTGCCGGGGTGCGGGTCTCCGTGGAGGAGCCCGACACGCGCAGGAGAACTGACTTCGAACGTCGTCATCTTCGTGGCTGCCGAGTTGCGTTCCTCCTGGGTGCCGTCGGTGATGATCTTCGACAGTCGGGTGCCGTCGACCCACTCGGAGACGATCACCTTCGGCGCACTCGCGACGACCTTGGGGATCACGAAGTCGGGATCGCCGTCGAAGGCCTTGGCGAAGGCACGCTGGTTGTCGGCCTCGGAGATGTAGTCGAGCTCGTCCTCGGTCCGGTCGATGAGCTCTTCGAACATGCCCTTGACGTCCGTGCCGGGCGACAGCTTCTGGATGAGCCCGGACATCCGGCTCAACGTCTTGAGGTCGGCTTTGAGCGCGTGGTCCGCGCCGGGATACTGGACTTTGACGGCGACGGTGCGCCCGTCCTTCCACTCGCCCTTATGGACCTGTCCGATGCTGGCGGACGCTGCAGGCTCGTCGTCGAAGGAGATGAAGCGCTCACGCCATTTGGTGCCGAGCTGCTGATCGAGGACTTTGTGGACTGTCGTCGCGGGCATCGGCGGAGCCTCGGCCTGCAATTTGGTCAGTGCTTCGCGGAAGGGCTCGCCGAACTCGTCGGGGATCGCCGCTTCCATGATCGAGAGGGCTTGGCCGACTTTCATCGCGCCGCCCTTGAGTTCCCCCAGGACCGAGAACAGCTGCTCAGCGGTCTTGTTCATGAGATCTGCGTTGACTTCGTCTCGGCTCTTGCCGGTCATGCGCTTGCCGAATCCGCCGACAGCGCGTCCGGCCATGCCCAATGGCAGCGATGCGAGTTTGGCGTTACGACGGCCTTGGCCGCGAGTGATGTCGCTCATGTTTTCCTTTCCCTGACCCCGAGGATAGTGGACAGCTGCGCCCCCGGGGCGAGCGAGCTATGCAACAACGCACATACACCGAGTATGCGGGGCCACGACGTGCGAAGACAGTCGTGACGGGCGGTCGGCGAATTCGAATGTTCGACCGACGGTTCCTGGCATGCCGCAGGGTGCGGCGGCGGTGACTTCGTCGATCTGGGTGCAGGCGATCGCGACGGTCGCCTGCAGCACGGCCGGTGAGGCGTAGCCCGCGACACCGCTCATGAGTGCCGCGAGGACGGGCCACTGCGGGTCGAGGTCGGCGCGGTACATGTCGATGCATCGTAGACACGTCGAGGAGCCGGGCAGGACAAGTGGTCCGATGACGCCGACGCCGTCCCTCAGATGCACACTCAGGTGCGGGGTGCCGCTGGCCATCAGGTCGGCGACCATCGCGGGGTCGGGGATCGGTTGGTCGGCGACCACGACGAGCCCGGAGCCGCCATCGGCATCGTCGACGTGCACACCTGCGCGTCGCAACGCATCCGACAGCGCGGTTGCGACGTCGCCGCAACCCGGGATGTGCACGGCGACGGCTCGCGGCGCCGCCGAGACCGCAGCCTTTCCTGCGATGACGAGACGGTCGAGCATCGCCCGGAACGCGACCGAATCGAGTCCTGCGGCACGCACCCGTTTGGCGATCGCCCGGTACGACACCGGGGTGCGCAGGATCTGAAGGACAGCGACGACGGCGTGCGCATCGGCTTCCGGCCCGAGTGGCAGGACGATCGCCGACCGCGGATCGCAGCCGACGTGCACCGCCGAGTCGCCTCGTGCGAGTACCGGTACGCCCGGCACCAGCACCGGCAGTGTCTTCTCGGCCCCCGACCTCATGGGGTCACGATGTCACCGGCGCGCCGATCCGTCGAGTACGAATTCCACAGGCCTGATCGAGCCCTGATCGCGTTCCGTGAGGCGCGCTCAGACGTCGTCGTCGCGCTCTTCCTTCTCTTTGGCGTCCTTCTCGAGTGCGATGGTGCGCTCGAGTTCGGCCATCGGGTCGTCGAACGTGGACGTGCCGCCGCCGATGACGCTGTCGATGAAGCCGGCGGGGGAGTCGAGATCGTCGGCGTCGGGCAGCAGGTCGGGGTGGCCCCACACGCCGTCACGGCCCGCGATGTCGGCGGCATCGGTGAGCTTGCGCCACAGATCGGCGGCCTCCCGCAGCTTGCGTGGCCGCAAGTCGAGTCCGATGAGGGTTGCGAAGGTCTGCTCGGCCGGTCCGCCGGTCGCGCGCCGACGGCGCATCGTCTCGGTGAGCGCGGACGTGCTGGGGATACGGTCGCCGAGGGACGCGGAGACGACGGTCTCCACCCAGCCCTCGATGAGCGCCAGGAGCGTCTCGAGCCTGGTGAGCGCTGCTTGTTGTTCGGGAGTGGTCTTCGGCTCGAACGCAGCAGCCGAACCCATCAACTCCTCCATCTTCTCGG